>JAOUJR010000200.1 GCA_029883145.1 Nitrospirota bacterium | reverse complement strand
CAGTCCTGTGGCAATTATCAATGCAAGTGTCACCGGAGTGAACTTCACCATGAACGCCTACTCGATTTCAGGAACGGTGACGGCTACTGGTGGAGCACCTGTAGCTGGTGTGACGATGTTCTTGACAGGAGCAGCTATTAAAACAACGACAACCGCTGCTGATGGCACCTATAGCTTTGCCGGACTTGGAACAGGCAGTTACACGGTGACTCCAAATCTGGGAACAAACACCTTTACACCTGCATCCAGTCCTGTGGCAATTATCAATGCAAGTGTCACCGGAGTGAACTTCACCATGATAGTGACAACATACTCGATTTCAGGAACTGTAACCACAACAGGGGGAAGCCCTATTGGCGGGGTAACCATTTCCTTAACCGGTACATCTGCTGCAACAACAGCGACTGATGCGAGTGGGAATTATACATTCACAGGGCTTTCAAACGGCAGCTACATCGTGACTCCGAGCATGGCTGGTTATACATTTAATCCGCTGAGCAGAAATGTGACCATAAATTTTGGAAATGTTACTGGTCAGGATTTCACGGGAACAACTGCAACAAGAATAAGTTCTATTTCAGGTACTGTGACCACATCAGGTGGTTCTCCCATCGCAGGGGTAACGATAACCTTAACCGGTGCGGCATCAGGAACTACTACCACAAATGGTGCAGGCCAGTACAGTTTAGGAGGGGTAGCAAACGGCAGTTATATCATAACTCCAAGCATGGGTGGTTATACGTTTACACCACTTCAAAGGAGCGTACTTGTAAAGGGCAAAAATATTACGGGCCAGAATTTCACGGGAACACCCGCTGCGGGTATCTACTCCATTTCAGGAACTGTGAGTACATCTGGAGCAGTCCCTATTGCAGGGGTAACCATGTCCTTAACCGGTACAGCTACTGCAACGACAACTACCGATGTGAATGGAAGTTATACTTTCACAGGATTGTCAAACGGTAATTACATAGTGACCCCGAGCATGGGAGGTTATACGTTTACGCCACTGAACAGGAGTGTGCCTATCAATGGTGCGAATGTTACCGGGCAAGATTTTACAGGAACACCTGTTGCGGGTACTTACTCCATATCAGGGACTGTGAGCACATCAGTCGGTACTCCTATAGCGAACGTTACCATGACCTTAAGTGGCGGGGCATCAGGAACCACTACTACAAATGGTGCAGGCCAGTACAGCTTTACAAATTTGACTAATGGCAGTTATGTTGTGACACCGAGCAGGGCACTATGCTCATTTATACCATCAAGCAGGAGTGTAACTATAAGTGGAGGTGATGTCGCTGGCCAAAACTTTGTAGGGAAGTGCAAATAATTTTTCATTCAGGCAATATGCACTGCTGGCAGTGCATATTGCCTGATGAAATTTCCTTCCCTTTTTCGAATCTTTATGTTTCTTGTTCAGTTTTTTCAATTTCTTTTATAACTGCTTCAGCTTTCTCCAGGTCCTCTTCTCTTACAAGCACCTTCACTTCGCCTATCTTTCCGACATTCACAGGATAAGGACTTACTTTTACTGACCGTATGACTACAGGTATCTCACCGCTCTCAAGTATGTCTTTTATCATTTCAGCTTCGAGACTATCATAGGTGACAAGGAGTTCTACCCAGTTGTCTTTCATATATAAGAATATATAGAGCAATAGGCTTTTGTCAAAAATTACTCGATGAGCAGGTGATTATAGTTTTTGACATAGAATCATAGTGGATGATACAATTGAATAATTCTAATATAAAAATTTTATCACTCAAAGCAAATGGATATAAAAAAGATTGAAAAAGGTGTCAGGCTCATAATTGAAGGCATTGGTGAAGATCCTGAAAGGGCAGGTCTCAAGGACACGCCGAAGCGCGTTGCCGAGATGTATGAAGAGATATTCATGGGCATTAAGACACCTACCGAAGAGATACTTAAGCCTATTGAGGGTGAAAGTCATGATGAGATGGTGTTGTTAAAGGATATCCCATTTTATTCCATATGTGAGCATCATCTCCTTCCATTTATCGGGAAAGCCCATGTTGCCTATATACCCTCGGAAGGGAATATTGTCGGATTGGGTGAGCTTGCAAAGGCAGTCGAGATTCTTGCAAAGAGGCCACAGGTGCAGGAGCGTTTGACAACACAACTTGCTGATTTGATAATGGATAGGCTTAAACCCAAGGGCGCTATGGTTATTATAGATGCTGAACATCTATGTATGAGCATGAGGGGAATAAAGAAACCTGGTACAAGGACAGTGACATCAGCGGTCAGAGGGATATTTCGCAGCAAGCAATCAACGAGAGCAGAACTACTGGAGCTGATTAAGAGAAAGGATTAGGGTCTTATGAGCTCTAACCCTAAGGATAAAGGAGGGTAGTAATGTCTGCAACACTAATTAAAGGTTCTGAGATATCCAAACAGATCAAGGAAGAACTGAAACTTGAAATAACAGAATTAAAGAAAAAATATAATGTTATTCCAGGGCTTGCTACAATCCTTGTCGGTGAGGATGAGGCTTCCAAAGTCTATGTTGGTGCAAAGGAAAAGGCATGTAAAGAATTGGGTATTTATTCTGAACGGATTAACCTCCCAGGTGATACAAAAGAGGGAGATTTATTAGCTCTCATTGAGAGACTCAATAAAGACGATAGGATTCACGGTATACTCGTGCAACTGCCTCTTCCAAGGCATATCAATAAAACCAATGTTCTTTATGCGATAGATCCGAAAAAGGATGTAGATGGTTTTCATCCGGTGAATATTGGCAAACTGATGCTTGGTGAACCTGATTTTCTCCCCTGTACACCTCATGGTATACAAGAACTCTTAATCAGGAGTGGAATAGAAACAGACGGTGCTGAAGTTGTTGTAGTGGGAAGGAGCAATATAGTTGGTAAGCCAATTGCGAATATGCTCCTCCAGAAGAA
The DNA here is from genome assembly GCA_029883145.1 of Nitrospirota bacterium. Lineage (GTDB taxonomy): Bacteria > Nitrospirota > Thermodesulfovibrionia > Thermodesulfovibrionales > SM23-35 > VGWZ01. The sequence continues at coordinate 1,106 of JAOUJR010000200.1, read as the reverse complement.
GAAAGGGGCGAATGCTACAGTCACGATATGTCATACTGGAACCAAAGACCTTGCTTCTCATACGAAACGGGCAGATATCCTGATTGTAGCTGCAGGAAGACCAAAGGCAATTACTGCTGATATGGTGAAAGATGGAGTTGTGGTAATTGATGTTGGTGTAAATAGGCTTGAGACTGGTTTAGTAGGAGATGTGGATTTTGATGGTGTTAAAGAAAAGGCTAAGGCAATAACTCCTGTGCCAGGGGGTGTTGGACCAATGACAATAGTGATGCTAATGAAAAATACAGTTCAATCCGCAAAGATGCATGCAGGAATAGTCTGAACAATCCAGACAGGATGAAAAATAAATATTATAATTGATAAATAAAAAATGATATAATTATAAAGAATAACTTAATATAAACAGGAGGTATTATTGAGTCCAAAAAACGTTGAAGAATATCCAATAATTTGGTTACAATGTGCTACCTGTACCGGATGCTCTGTTTCTATCTTGAATTCAGAAAGTCCAACCATCAAAAACATTCTTGTTGATGAAATTCTTCCTGGAAAACACCTTAACATTCGATTCCATCCAACCATAATGGCTGGAGCAGGACAGGCGGTCATTGAGGAAATGGAGGAAACTCAGAAACGTAATAGAGGGAGTTATATCTTGATGATTGAAGGAGCCATACCCACAATTGAGGACGGAGCGTATGGGTGCATTGGAGAAAAGGATGAAAAGCCGATAACTATGCTTTCAGCGGTCGAATCACTCGGTAAGGAAGCTCTGGCAGTCATTGCCTTAGGTACATGTGCTGCCTTTGGTGGAATAGCCGCAGCTCACCGTAATGCTAGCAAATGTGTAGGGGTAGATAAATTATTCAAATCTCTCTCGATCACTACTCCTCTAATAAATATATCTGGCTGTCCTCCTCATCCGGACTGGCTGGTTGGCACTGTCGCCAGTCTTCTTTTAAAAGGGCTGCCAAAGGAGGAGGATTTAGATGAATATAAACGGCCTAAAGCCTTCTATGGAAGATTAATCCATGAGAATTGCCAGCGCAGGGCTGATTATGATGAAGGAAAATTTGCTAAAAAGTTTAATGAGACAGGCTGCTTAT
>JAOUJR010000199.1 GCA_029883145.1 Nitrospirota bacterium | reverse complement strand
ACGCCCCTGAAAGGCATCCTCTCAATACTTCCATACTGGTCTTCCGCTTTTTTAAATTTTTCAGATGCTTTTATTACATCATCTTTTGTAATACTTCCTCCCGGACCGGAGCCCTTTACTGTTTCGAGTTTAACCCCAAGCTCTTTCGACAAAGCCCTCACTGCAGGAGTCGCAAGTATTTCCTCTTCTGCCTCAGGGAGGACTCCAACAACTGAAACAGATTTCGGCCTTTCCTCAACTTTCGGCTTTTCTTCAATAATTTCTCCCTCTTCAAGAATAGTCATCAAGACTTCTCCAACTTTCACAATCTCCGCTTCTTCTTTATTGATCTTCAACACCCTTCCCTTCCGTGGGGATGGTACTTCAACAATCGCCTTATCAGTCTCTATCTCAAGGACGGTCTGATGTTCCTCAACAGCGTCACCTTCCTTGACGAGCCATTTCCTTATTTCGCCTTCAGTTATTCCTTCACCTAAATCGGGCAGTACAAAATCAAATGGCATACTGATACTCCTTTATAAATTTTATTCTTAATATTTCATTACCTCTTCAATAGCTTTTCTTATTCTCTCTACAGAAGGCATATAATAATCCTCGAACTTGGGAAGGGGCATTACCACATCGTACCCTGTAACCCTCAGTATAGGGGCCTTCAGATAAAGCATTGCCTCTTCTGCAATAGACGCTGAAAGTTCTGCTCCGAATCCACATGTCTTTGGTGCTTCATGCACGATCACAACTCTTCCAGTCTTTTTTACTGATTTATATACTGTCTCCTCATCAAAAGGACTAAGGGTCATCAAATCAATTACCTCTGCATCAACTCCTTCTACTGATTGCAATACTCTGTGGAGCATGCTGCCCCATGCAATAAGCGTTACATCTTTACCTTCCTGAACGATTCTCGCACTCCCAAGTGGTAGAGTATATTCTTCTTCAGACACATCCTCTTTTATAAGCCGGTATAACCTCGTTGACTCAAGGAATATGACAGGGTCAGGATCCCTGATGGATGAGATCAACAACCCCTTTGCATTGTAAGGTGATGAGGGGACAACAACTTTTATACCCGGCATATGACAGAATAAAGCCTCTGTGCTCTCCGAGTGGAGTTCAAGCGCCTTTATCCCTGCGCCATAGGGTGTCCTTACAACTATGGGGCATGTGAATCTTCCCCTTGAACGGGAGCGTATTCTCGCTGCATGGGAGAACAACTGGTCAATAGTAGGGTAAATAAATCCCATAAACTGTATCTCAGCCACAGGCTTTAATCCATAGATTGCCATTCCAACAGCGGCACCAACAATACCCGACTCTGAAAGTGGTGTATCCATAACCCTTTCAGTACCAAATTGCTCAATTAATCCTTCTGTAATACGGAATACGCCTCCGTCTTTTCCTACATCCTCACCCAATATGACAACACTTTTATCCCGCTGCATCTCTTCTTTTAATGCGAGGTTTATTGCCTGAACCATATTTACCTTTGGCATATCAGAAACCCTTCATCTGCTTTATCTGTCGTGGTGTGAGTTTTTCATACGTGTACGCGAACATCTCCTCAGGATGGGGAGGTTTTATTGATTCTGCTTCTTTCACCGCCTCGTCAATTATAAGCGTTGATTGCTCCTCAATATCCTTCTGGTATTGTTCTGTCCAGAGTCCTTTTTTCTCCATAAATAATCTCAATCTCAAAATAGGGTCTTTTTGTTTCCAGGCGTCCACCTCTTCCTTTGACCTATACTTCGTTGCATCATCAGAGGTTGTATGGTCAGACATTCTGTAGGTGAAACATTCAATGAATGTGGGACCATCGCCACGTTTTGCTTTTTCTAAGGCATCTTTTGTCGCTTTATAGACCGAAAAAATATCATTCCCATCTACCTGAACTCCCTCAAAACCATAGGCGAACGCTTTCTGGGCAAGGGTTTTCGATGCAGTCTGTTTCTCCCTTGGCACTGATATAGCCCACTGATTATTCTGGCAGATAAAAACAACAGGCAATCTGAAAACGCCTGCCATATTAAACCCTTCATGGAAATCACCCTTTGAGGTGCCGCCATCTCCAAAATAAGTAACAATACCTATTTTGTCTCCTCTATACTTCGCAGCTATTGCTGCGCCCACAGCATGTGGAATCTGTGTTCCTACAGGGACACACAATGGGAAAATAGTTACATTATCAGATATCTTAAGTCCCCTCTCATCTCCAGCCCAGTACTGGTAAAGCATATGAGGAGGATAGCCCAGAGTTATATAAACACCCATCTCCCTGAAGGATGGAAAGACCCAGTCAGATTTTTCACAAGCAAAGGCACTGCCAATCTGTGATGCCTCCTGTCCTAAAAGTGATGGATAAGCACCTAATCTGCCTTCCCTCTGGAGGTTTAATGCCCTCTGGTCAAAGGTTCTCGATAGGACAATCAGTTCGTACATCCTTTTTATATCTTCATCAGACAGAGAGGGCATAAGGGATTCATCGGCAATTCCCTTCTCATCGAGGATATCGAGACGTTGTACAGTAAATGATTCTATTGTCTTTTCAGGCATTTTTTCAAAACCTTACCACAATCGATAACCAAATTCTATATCTCATAATCTGATGTTCACTCCACTGTTTTTCTTACACCAAAACCCTTTGCTGTAAGGTTGGAAAGAATTTCATCTAAATGTTTCTTGCCCCGTGTTTCAACAGTAAAAATCACTTTTGTCTTACCAATTGATAGGTCCCCTGCAAGCCTATCATGAACAACATTCAGGATATTCCCCCTGCGGTATGCAATAACACCGGTTATTTCATGGAGACTTCCTGGCATGTCATCAACAGTAACTTCAAAAACCCCTATCCTCCCACTCGTCACGAGGCCTTTGTGAATAATCCTGTCAATAAGGGTAAAATCTATGTTGCCACCACTTACCACAAGGACAATACGTTTGCCTTTAAATTTCTCCCTATTCTCTATCAAGGCTGCAAGTGGCACTGCCCCGGCACCCTCAACAACAAGTTTCTTTCTTTCAAGGAAAAGGAGTATTGACATTGCAACGGAGTCCTCGCCAACTAAAAGTATATCATCAACATATTTGTTCATAATTTCAAATGTTTTCTCACCAACTTTGCCTACTGCAATTCCATCAGCAATTGTGGTTGATGGTAAAATATGGGCTCTCTTTTTTTCTTTATAAGAAACATATGCTGATTGGGCAGACACAGTCTGGACGCCGATAATTTTGGTCTGTGGTGATAATGCTTTTACCATTATTGAGATTCCAGCAATAAGTCCTCCTCCTCCAACGGGCACAAGAATAACATCAATATCCTGTAAATCCTCCATAATCTCTACACCAATCGTTCCCTGACCAGCAATAACATGATCGTCATCAAAGGCGTGTATGAATCGATAGTCTTTTTGTAAAATTGCGTAATCCAATGCATCATTAAAATTCTCTCCATAAAGCACCACCTCTGCCCCGTAACTCTTCGTCGCCTCTTCTTTTACTATAGCTACTGTCACGGGCATAACAATCTTTGAACGTATCTCGAGTTTGCTTGCAGCGAATGCAACAGCCTGTGCATGATTGCCCATAGATGCTGCTATTACCTTAGTGTCACTGATATTAACCATCCTATTAAATGCACCTCTTACCTTGAATGAGCCTGTTTTCTGAAGGTTTTCCGCTTTCAGATAAACCTCAGCACCTGTCAATTTACTGAAGGAATTGGAATAGATTAAAGGAGTCTTATGAATAAAGCGGGAGATATTTTCAACAGCATCATAGATATCTTTTATTCCTATCATGACATTATCTTTTGATCGTTAAACATTTAATATATTATTTGAAAGTATACTTTTTTGTATGAATCCAAGGGAAGAATCGAGAGGGCACTTTCTTTTGATAGAGCTCATAATCTTCTTTGAAACGGTTCAAAAGTTCTCTCTCTTCCAAGGGAATTACCAGTACATTGATTACAAGAAAATCAAGTATCGTGATAATAACAACGGGTATTACACCGGTTATAAGGAAAACGCCTGAAAACATCAAAGTAT
>JAOUJR010000198.1 GCA_029883145.1 Nitrospirota bacterium | reverse complement strand
CGTCTCAATCGCACCCTCAACATTTACTGCAGGGGCATAATCACCCCCCATTGCATCAAGGGCAATTCTCATGCTTCTTTTTCAACTACTTCAAGAACCTTCCGGCCGTTGTAAAACCCGCAACTATGACAGACCAAATGTGAAACTTTCAGTTCATTGCAATCAGGACATACACTCAGGTTAGGAAGACTCCCTTTCCAATTGGCCCTCCGTTTATCCCGTCTTGACCTTGTATGCCTATGTTTAGGGTTTGCCAATGTATACTCCTTTCATTCCTTAATGAGCTTTTTTAATTCCATAAATCTGGAATCTCTATTTATTGCATTGCAGCCACAATCACCAGCATTGAGGTCTGCCCCGCATTTCAGACATATTCCTTTGCACAGTTCATTACAGAGGGGTTTCATTGGAAGATTGAGCATTATCTGCTCCTTGATAAGATCGGACACATCCAGTATCTCTCCGGAATAAAACCCCATATCAAGTTCCTCAACTCTCAGTGCGTGCTTCTCTTCTCCTCTGAGTTCTTCAACAGGATGATACACCACATTAACCGGAACAGATACTTCACTCCTGAAATCTTTCACGCATCTGCTACACTGGAGCTCTACATCAGTCATCAGTTCACCTCTTATCATAACCTCGGTGTCCATCTTCAGTATCTTTAACTGCCCTCTAACAGGTAAAGAAAAGTCATCAGATTTGATCGTCTCTTTTATATCAAAATCAAGCCCTTCTACAGGTATTTCTGAAATTAATACTTTCATTTGAAAAATATAGAAAAAAGAGTTTAATTATAAATTTTAGGGTGTATTTTTGTCAATGTAGTGAGATCTCCGATTACTGATTACAAGATGACCTAATTGACCTTCTCTTTTGCGTGAAACTCAACTATATTTATATTTGATTCGTCTCCCTGCATAATAGACTTACCATTAAACACACCGCCCTCAACTATCAATAACTTATTTGTGAATATTTCCCCAAATACATGACCCTTGGATTTTATCTCTACAAGTTCTTTAGCCTTCAGATTTCCCTCAACTCTTCCACCTATCACAATACCCCTTGCACCGATATCGCCTTTTATAGAAGCCTTTTCACCAAGGACAACCCAGTCAGCATTCAGATTTCCTTCCATTACACCATCGATCCTCAGAGTTCCTTTTACATCGATATTACCTTTAAAACTTGAGTTGGCACCAATAAATGATTCCATTTTTTCTGTATTTCTTGTAAACATTATGACCTCCCTTTTATGTATGCGTGAGGGTTCACAGACCTTCCATCTTTCCATACCTCATAATGCACATGCGGACCTGTCGTGTTACCAGTAGACCCAACATAACCGATTACATCACCTCGGTTAACTTTCTGACCTACTCTTACGGTATTCATTTTATTATGGGCATAACATGTGGAAAAACCAAACCCGTGTTCCAGGACAACAAAGTTTCCGCTTCCTCCGCTCCATCCCGAAAAGCTCACTATTCCATCTGCTGTAGACCTTACAGGACTTCCTGAACCTGACGATATATCAAGACCTGTATGAAGATCCTCTTTGCCACTCCTCGGATGTTCCCGTTTCCCATAGGAAGAAGTAATGTTACCAGCCACTGGTAATCCCATTGGAGTTGCAAGATAAATATCCTTTTGCAGGCGCAGATAGTCCTTTATTTCACCCACTGTTTCCATTGTTTTTTTAATCTGTTCTTTGAGATTTTCAATATCTATTGACCCACTATCTGATGTGTCAACATTCTCAATAATCTTTTCTTTAGAACCGAGGGAAAACAATTTTTTGAACTCATTTTCAGCCTTTTTGAGTGCTGATATCGTAGAATCAACTTCTAAAAACTGTTGTGAATAGTAATTCAGTTTCCTTTTCATATCATGATACTCAAAGGTATCTACTGCAACTGAAAAAACGTAAACGGTTCCGATAAACCACAAGATTATCGAGATAAATACCCCTATTGAGGGAACCTTAAGATTGAAAGGTTTGGTATTACTATGCGGGATTAACATTATTGTTACAGGAGTGAATGCCTTTTTCAATACAATTTTTATTTTATGAATATCGAACATCCCTGCCTCCTTTCTCAATACCACCGATTACAAAAGCTCTGTAACCTGTATTATTAAGTAATGAGATTGCACTTTCTGATATCCCCTCAGAAACCACAATAATATACCCTATTCCCATATTAAAAGTCTTCTTCATTTCTTTGTCAGGTATATTCCCCATTTTCTCTATGAGATTAAAGATTGGTGGAACAGGCCAGGAGCCAATCTTGATATTCGCACTCACCCCTTCAGGTAATATCCTCGGAAGGTTCCCGGGAATACCTCCACCCGTGACATGAGCCATCCCTTTTATCTCAAGATTTTCCCTTAGCGCCATGAACGCCTGTACATATATCCTCGTAGGCTTCAGAAGCTCTTCTCCGAGTGTAATCCCGAGTTCCGGGACATCGCTGTCTACATTAAACTTGTTTAATTCAAAGAAGATTTTTCTCACCAGTGAGTATCCATTGCTGTGAAGGCCGCTTGATGCAAGGCCGATAATCACATCTCCTTCTCTGATGTTTGCACCATCTATTATTTTTTCTTTATCCACAACACCTACTGCAAAACCTGATAAATCATATTCATTCTCGGAATAAAATCCCGGCATTTCTGCAGTCTCACCACCTATAAGAGAACAGCCTGCCTCTTCACAACCATTCACTATACCAGAGATAACTTCTGTTGCCTTACCTGTCTTTAGTTTGCCAGTTGCAAAATAGTCGAGGAAAAAGAGGGGTTCTGCACCACTGGTGAGTATATCATTGACGCACATGGCAACAAGGTCTATGCCGATTGTACTATGCCTGTCCATCATAAAGGCTATTTTTAGTTTTGTGCCTACACCATCTGTTCCGCTTACAAGCACAGGTTCTCTGTACCTCGTCATGTCAAGTTTGAAAAGGGCGCTGAAAGAACCAATATCTGTCATGACTTCAGGTCTGAATGTCCTCTTCACCATTGGAGTGATAAGGCTTATAAACCTGTTGCCTTCTTCAATATCAACACCGGACCTCTTATAGGTAAGTTCGCTACTCATAATTTTCTATTAGTTATTCTAATGAGGAAGATTTTAAATGCTTATATATTGCATAAATGATATACAAAAGGCAAGAGAAAACAATTCCCCCAAAGAAAGCAGTTATTCTGATAAAATAGTTATAATGTCAGTTATTCTTGTCGCAAATGACGATGGAATTCATTCCCCTGGTATTACAGCCCTTTTCAGGGCAATGAAGGAACTTGGAGATGCATATATTATCGCACCTGACAGAGAGAGAAGCGCAGCAAGTCATTCCCTCACACTCCATAAACCACTCAAAGTAGAAAAAATCAATGAATATACTTACAGTATCAATGGCACACCTACAGACTGCGTCATATTAGGGGTAAACAAATTGTTACCTGAGAAACCTGCACTTGTTGTGTCAGGAATAAACAAAGGCGGAAATCTCGGAGACGATATCACCTATTCAGGTACTGTCTCTGCTGCGATAGAGGGTACAATAATGGGCATCCCATCATTTGCCATCTCTCTTTTCATTGAAGAAGAACATGCTTCTCCTTTACATTTCGATACTGCATCTGATTTTGCCGTGAAGATTGGCAGATATATCCTTGAGAAATCTCTCCCACATAATACCCTGCTCAATATAAATGTACCAAATGTGCCCAAAAATAAAATCCTCGGAGTGAAGTTTACACGACAGGGAAAAATGTTTTATAACAATTCTATTAAGGATATCATTGATCCGAAAGGGAAAAAACACTACTGGATAGGAGGGAGTCAACCTTATATAAAACACGGCGATAATACAGATATTCAGGCTATTCATGAGGGTTACATCTCTATCACTCCTGTCAATATTGATCTCACAAATTATAAGGCATTGGAATTTCTTAAGAACGAATTATCATTTCTCTCTTAAAATGAAAAAATATTACGATGTCATAATAGTTGGTGCTGGTCCTGCCGGAATATTCTCCGCTCTTGAATTGCTCAA
>JAOUJR010000197.1 GCA_029883145.1 Nitrospirota bacterium | reverse complement strand
TCCTTTTTCTGGATGGAGGTTCCTTATATCCTTATAGAAATCTGACATCAAGATCTCTTCCAAGCTCGAGCTATGAATGTTCCCAGTGAAAAATTCAATACCATTGCAGGGCTCTGCTTCACCCTCTGAAGTTATATGAATCGTATGACCTGCGCCGCACCCCTTGTTGAGAAAAGTCCCATCGCTGTAACCTTCCTTGAGGACAATTATAGGTTTAAATTTTATGATTCTATCTAATTGTTGATAGTACTTTCTCACTTCTTCGGCATTGCATACCAGATTATACCTTGGAGAACTTCCCACGGGGATATAAGGTAGAAAGCCTCCGAAAAAGCAGCCGTTAGCGATCATAAAATCAATATAGGTTTCAGATATAACCTCCTCTAAATTTTCTTTGTGGACCGTTGTAGAAAATCCAAAAATGAGTTTTGCTTCTCTCATTTTTTCCATAGCAGACATGATTTTCTTGAAAACTCCCTTACCCCTTAGAGAATCATTGGTTTCTTCAAAACCTTCAATGCTCACTATAGTGATTACGTGGGGAAGGGCCTGAAGAGCCGAGATGATTTTATCAACTAATAAAATGCCATTTGTGACTAGGTAGAACCCAATATCTCGAAACTTTTTAAAAATCTCAAGAACTTCTGGTTTCAAAAGAGGTTCGCCTCCAAGTATACCGAGAGACGGAATTCCTAGTGCAGCAGCTTGGGAAATAATTCTCTCCAGTGTATTCAGCGGAAGATCATTTTCCAGGGGATAGTTATCAGCGAAACATCCTTTACATTTCAGGTTGCAGCGCATAGTAGGAGATACTTTTACTGTTAAAGGCGAAGGAATAGTAGGAGCGGCATCTTTAATTTTGAGCCGAGTCAAAAGATGTTTGAAAACCCAGGTCTGATAAAATCCATCACGATAATTATTCGGAATCTCCTTTTTCAGCCTCTTCTTTAGTTTTAGCAAATTGTCGCTGTTTTCAATCCAATTTATGATTTCCTTTCTTTTTTCCAGAAAACTAAATTTGTTCATCTTTGGTTAACTCTTTATTTATTCTGGAATTCAAGCCTCCGCAAAGAGGCTTTTGAGATATGATTTGAGCATATCGAAAAAGATTAGAAAAAGAGTTCTTATTGCTTGATTTAGCTTTATGCTTTTCGACAATTTCCAAGGCCTGCAACGGTTCGTGAATAGCAAGGCAACGTCTTTCATTTCTTTGAACAGCAGAAAAAATCTCTCGATAGAAAGGGGATTTTAAGATTCCATCAAGACTTTTCTCAAAAATATTTTCTGTGTAAAACTGAATACCATTACAAGGTTCAACATGGCCCTCAGGGGTTATATGGACACTTAGGCCAGCCTGACAACCTTGATTGAGAATATAATTTAGTGCCTTTTTTGGCTTATAAAACCCTTCTTTATTTAATATGAGTATTGAATAGTTAGGTTCAAATGATTCAAGTTTTTCGTAGCTCCTTTTCAATTCTTCCTTATCCATAACAAGTTCATAGTATTGATTTTCTCCAACCGGGCCATAAGGAAAATAGATCCCAAATTTATTGCCTAGATTCTCCATTAAATCTAAAAAATCTTCTGAAATAATGATATCTCTATTCCTTGCATGGAGAAGTGCAGAAAACCCAAAAAGAATTCTATTTTGTTTGAGAAGCAGCATATTTTTCTGAATTTCTTGAAAGACTCCTTTTCCTCTCCAAAAATCGGTTTCTTGCTCAAATCCCTCTAAGCTAAAAAATAAAACTACATTTCCTGCTCGTTTCAAAGAATTCAATATGTCTGAATCAACCAGCGTACCATTGGTTGATATCCGAAAGGCAACTTCCTTATTTCGTTCAAAAAGCGGAAATATATCTTTTCGTAAAAGAGGTTCTCCGCCTAATATACCTATGAAAAAAATCCCTAGATTTTTTGCTTCTAATATTATTTTCTCCATTTTATCAATTGCCATATCTTCCCGGCGGTTGTAGCTTGAAGAATAGCAGCCTAAGCAACGGAGATTGCATTTTTCTGTGGGAGAAATATTAATTACTCCTGGTAAGACATAACCATATTTTCTCTGGAAATCTCTTCTTTTCTTGGGACCCTTGATAAGATTGTTCAAAACCCAAGCCTTTCTGAATTGGTAAAACCTTTTCTGCGGAAGATAACCTTTTATATCAAGATAAAGACGTGTAATGTTCTCCGGGATGAAAAGTACCTTTTTTTTCATAAGTGAATTTATTAACTTCATTTTCTGCAACAGAACATTTTTAAGGATGATTTTTCCCTAAAACTGTACTCATCAACTTTTTTCAATCTTTCGCTCGGAAAATATCTGCAGCTTTCCACAGAGCTAAATTGCCCCCCTATAATTAATCCTTTTTCGATGAATTTTATTTGATTAAAATTCCTCTTACACTTCGGCTATCAAATTTATTAACCTTTCTGATATCATAACCCTCTTTCAAATTAATCCTTCCTTTGAGAGCACCCCCACTCCTCGGAAATTCACGTATTTGTTAATTTGGTTTTCCCCTTTTTATTATTGCTTATGGATTACTACCCTAACATCCATATCAAAATAAAAATTTATTGTCAATGAATAAAATGAATAAAATTTTGCCTTCTTCCGGTATTCGCTCATCTTTGACAGTTGAGGGCAACCGGGGGAATCATCGTCGGTCCCCAGGAAGCCTCAGACATCCCTTCCTTTGTAAAGAGCGTCAAACTCACCTAGTCTCCTAAGGGCCGCAACTCAACTGATGATCTTGCCCTCCCAAAGCTCCTCAAGAAATCTTCGCCACGGCATGACTCTGATCTTGCCGAGAACACGCTCCTCTTTATCATTACATACAACCAAGGCTTTTTTCGTGGCATATTCCTCCATAAACGCCTTGAGTGGTCGTAGATCCCTATTATCTACAGAGCTTTGTCCTTTGACTTCGATAGCAACCTCTCGTTCGCCCAGAATGAAATCAACTTCATAGCCTGCTCGAGTTCTCCAGTAATTAATTCTGTAGTCCAATTCACCGTAAGAGGAGTGTGCAACTATTTCTGTGAATATGAAATGCTCGAATGCCCGTCCTCCGAGCAGGTTTGCCTTCCCTCTCTTTAATTTTCTAGCACTTGAACCACAAAGAATAAAACTCAGTCCTTTATTTTCGATCAGCCAGTGAACTTCATTCAGCATTTGGGGAACTTTCTGGACTTCATCCAGGATAACAGGATGTTCAAGAAAGGCCGCATCTTTCGCCAGTATTTGCTCCCGTAACAACGAGGGCCTTTTAGTGAATTCCAGCACCAAATCCGTTTTTAGAAAATCATATAATAGACTTTGAGGAAACATCTCTTTCAGATAGGTTGACTTGCCCGTCTTCCTTGGTCCCCATAGAAATGCAGATTGTCCTTGAGGGAGGTCGATATTCAGCATTCGCCTGATTTTCTGCAATTTAGGAAATTCCTCCTAATTAGTTTAACTAATTAGGAATATATTCCTTAAAATCAATAATGTCAGCAGATAAATCCAGCTCCCTGGAAAATCTTCTTGGGATCATATTTATTTCCCTTGTCTCTTCCAACGGAGTCAATTCAGCATTAAAAAAAGGATTAGAATCTCCTTTGGCATTAAACCTCAACATTCCATATTTTTAAGGGAAAGTGCTTGGCAATCCTGTCAAAATCCGCATCATTGTGCAGTAAAAAAAGCTCATTTTCTAATGCCACCCGGGCAATGAGACAATCCACCGTGCTTTTAACGGTCACTCCCTTCTTTCGCAGTTCCAAATACATTCTGGCTGCTTCTGCGTAGGATTCCCTGCCGTTCTTCAGTTCGTAAAAGCTCTGAGTGTCGAGATACTGCTTCAGCAGCCGCAGATCTTTATCGCTCTGACTCCCCTGGAGAACCTCCATGTAAACAAGACAACTGATCCCGAACGGGATGTTGCTCTCCAGGACCTGATGGAATTTTTTTGTCTGCGTATTTTCCGCTCCTTTGAAGTAATCGATCAAAACGGAAGTATCCACAAGAATCATCACGGCCTCATCTTCTTATAGTCATATCCTCTGGCGAATTTTATCTTCCCCCTGATTTCTTTCAGGTCGAGCCTTTTCCTGTTCTGGATGAATTCTTCCAGGGCTTTAT
>JAOUJR010000196.1 GCA_029883145.1 Nitrospirota bacterium | reverse complement strand
TTCCATTGTTTTACGAACCGCTTCACTGCAGTCAATCCATATCCTCTTCCTTTTTCTACGAAACGTGAAGCACCATGAAGCAATCCTTTTTCTATGGCTTCAAGGTCGTCTTTAAAAGAAAACCTCTCTGATAAGGATTTTCTAAAACCGATACCCACATCCATCACTGCAATCTTCACCACGTTCTTGTTGAGACTCTGGAAATAGTATTTCTGTATCCCTACAAAACCCTTATTTTCACTATGTTCAATGATATTCTGGCATGCCTCTGAAAGGGCGACGATAAAACTATTTATTGCGCGTTCATCATAGTGCAGATGCTTTGCGAGGATTGCATGTGAACAGTCTTTTACCTTTCCGACAATAAAATGGATGTCGTCAGATTTTTCTATCGGTGTGATTTCGAGTAATACGTCAGAATATGAACTTCTGTGATATTTTTCTGATAGTTGAAGTTGGGAAGGTTCAAGCGTGAAATATCTGTCAGCGAATGTAAAGAAGTCCATTCTTTCAAGATATTTAAGGACTTCTTCTGATTCTGGAAGATAAATAGTTTTCCGAATACTATTAGATTTAAAAAGTTCTCCTATCTCAAGAATGCCGACCATGCCATAAGGGTCAATAAAGGTTGTCTCTCGCAGGTCAATCAGAGATGATTCTTTAAAGATATATAAAAGCTGTTCAAAGGTATCTTCTGTTATCTGAATCATAAGCTCTTAATGGGAAGGCTACAGTTCGAAAATATCACCCTTACGCGGTACGTATGTCGTATACCCAAATCTTTCTCTTACGGCTTCACTAAAAGATACTGACACCTCTTCTTCACCATGTACCACAAATACCTCTGGTGAACCTTCAAAAGCTGAGAGCCACTCGAAGAGCTCTGCCTGGTCTGCATGTGCAGAAAAACCATTTATTGTGAAAACAGATGCCTTCACTGCTATCTCTTCTCCGAGTATCTTTATACGCTCTGCTCCATCGACAATTCTTCGCCCGAGTGTACCCTTTGCCTGAAACCCTACAAAAATGATACTGCACTCAGGCCTCCACAGATTATGTTTCAGATGATGCTTTATCCTGCCACCCTCGCACATACCGCTTCCTGCAATCACAATGATACCTGATTTAATCCTGTTTAATGCCATTGATTCATTCACATCCTGTACAAAATGTAACCTGATGGAATCATTAATGCTCTTCATCGAAAAAAGTTTCTTTGCCTCATCATCAAAAAATTCCGGATGAGCAAGATATACCCTGGTTGCTTCTTCTGCAAGTGGACTGTCAAGATACACATCAATCCTGTAGAGCTTTTTTTCACGGACAAGACTATTCAGGATATACAGTAAGTCCTGAGTTCTTCCGACTGCAAAAGATGGTATATAAACATTGCCGCCTTTCTTAAATGTTGTTTTTATCGCTTCTGTCAACTCATCTATGCTCTCCTTTAATGGTTTGTGCTGTCTGTTGCCGTAGGTTGATTCAATCAAGATAAAATCTGCATCTCGAGGAATAAGTGGGTCTTTGACTATGGGATTGCCTTTCTTCCCTATGTCGCCAGAAAAGACAATTTTCTTTTCCTTCTCGCTATCCTGATACCACAATTCAAGTGTCGCTGAACCGAGTATATGACCTGCGTCAAGAAACTTGTATCTCACACCATTTCCAAGATTGAATATCTTATCGTATGGTTTTATATCAAAAAGCGGAAGTACATTTTTGACATCATCTACGGTATAAAGCGGATTCACAGGTGGTTTTCCTGCCCTCGTCGCTTTTCTTGTGAGCCACTCTGCGTCACTTTGCTGGATGTGCGCAGAGTCATAGAGCATCAGCTCAAGCAGGTCTTTTGTTGCAGATGTTGAGATGATCCTGCCCTTAAAGCCTTCCCTGACAATCTTGGGGAGCATTCCAGAGTGGTCTAAGTGGGCGTGTGTAATAAAGATATACTCAATCTCTTCTGGATGAAAATGAAGAACTGTCCTGTTTACGTCTTCAGCGCCTTCTCCCTGATACATTCCGGCTTCAACAAGAATTTTACATGTATTGCTTTCAAGATAAAAACAGGAACCGGTAACTGTCCTGACTCCTCCAAGAAATGAGAGCTTCATAATCCCATCTTTTTTAATGCTTCATCGGCTAAAGTCCTCAAAGCAGGAGCTTCATCGGGGAGATAGAGCATCACGCCACCTTTGACAGGCCTCACTATGATCTTCCCTTCCTGAGCTAATTTGTTCGTCACCTCAACAGGATTTTCACCATCAAAATATTTCTTGAATGCACTATTAAATCCAGAGTACACAGAATGAATACCCTTGTACCCTTCTTTCCTTAAACTGACAATTGCCTTTTTTACAAACTCTTCATAACTCAATCTCTCTGACATAGCCTGCCTCCTCCTTTTTCATTTTTGAATAGGTTTGTTCTGGTTTTACCCCCAGAGACCCCAGCCAATCAATGATTACTTTTTTTATTGCCTTTGCATTATATCCATGCCATCTTTTTCTTTCCTTTGGATAATCAATCAGAACGCTCTTGAATCGTGCAAATGCTCCTTTCCCGTTAAGTGCAGCCGAGAGCTTTTCTTTAAGTCGATGGTCAGAAAGAGTTTCTGAAAAATTTATCATGGTTATATAAGCTTCTTCTGACTGTCGTTCCGGAATACGGACATATCTCTCTTCCTTGAAAAGAATCTCCATAATCATCTCCATCTCGTCTTCCATCCACTCAGGCAGTTCAGGTTCTTCATCAAACTCTATATACTCTATGTCATCACCTATCTCATCATACGCGTCTTCATACAGATTTGATTTCATCACGCTTAACACATCCTCTGAAAGGGTCATCATTTCACCTGTCTCAAGGTCAAGGAAGTAATCAAATGAATCCCTCACCACATCTTCCATAGCCTTCTGGATTTCATCGAAATCAACTTTCAGTTTTCTCATAGTCAACCTTTAATAAAGGATCTTTTATGCCTGCCTCTGTAAATCCTTTTGCCCTAAAAAGGCAACTATCACACCTTCCACAGGGAATTAGTCCAGAGCCTGGCACCCGGTGCCCGGTATTATTCACTCTGTAATTTTTAATTTTGAACTTTGAACGTTGAACTCCTGCAGGAGCAGGCAGTGGGTCATAGCAACTCCATGTTAATGAATAATCAAGCCCGAGTTCAACACCCTTTTTTATTATCTCTGATTTTTTCATTGCAATAAGAGGCGCCCTTATGAGAAACCTCAATTTGTCCTCGACAGATGCTTTTGTTGCGAGGTTTGCCATCTCCTCAAACGCTCTGAGATACTCTGGTCTGCAGTCAGGATAGCCACTATAGTCTATTGCATTTGCACCTATAATAATACTCTCTGCCTTAAGAACCTCTGCCCATGCAAGGGCAAATGATAAAAATATTGTATTGCGTGCAGGGACATAGGTGACGGGGATATTTTCAAGCTTTTGAGCATGCAAGCTTACAAGCTTCATAGCTGATTTAGGAACTTCCATATCCGATGTGAGGGCTGAGCCCCCGATGTCCCTGAGGTCAAATGATATGACGAGATGTTTCTGAACCCCGAATGCTGAAGCAACCATTTTCGCAGACTCGATTTCTCTCTTATGCCGCTGGTTATAATCGAAACTCAGGGCATACAGTTCATGCTTTTCAGAGTATGCAACTGCAAGCGTTGTTGAAGAATCAATGCCGCCGCTAAGGAGAACAACAGCCCTACTATTATTGTCCTGTCTCATAAATATTTAATGATACACCATACACGATTCATGATTTTAAAACCGATGTCCTATTGTACTGTCCCTAACACTTCTATACACTGTCATTGCGATCCCGACAGAAGGTCGAGAGAAGCAATCTCGGAATGAGATTCCTCGCTTCGCTTCGGAATGACAATCGGGGTAAAGTTATTTGTAAAAGAGTCCACTATGTCTGATACTTTCTATCATGCAGCCTGTATCCTGCATCTTGCATCTTTTTAGTAAATATCGTCTGCTGTCCCCTCTTTACCATCTGCTCCGGCGCTTAATAGAATAAATGTATTTTCGCTGCTTCTGTAAATGAAGGGTCTCCCCCATGAGTCTAATTTGTTAGAGAGCACATCAAAGGCTTTGGGATATGAACCATGTTCGAATTTGTACGCTTCTAT
>JAOUJR010000007.1 GCA_029883145.1 Nitrospirota bacterium | reverse complement strand
AAATATTTTTCCTTTTCATCAGTATAGAACTTATTATTGCTCTTAATTTCCGTTCAATGAGATATAGTATCTTTCAGGCACCTCCCCATAAATGGCTTGTCCTCTCCATTATATCCCAGTTCATATTGACAGCGGCACTCATTCAGATTCCAGCCATACGTGACGCTTTTGGTATTGTTATTCCGACAACCTCTACTTTTGGGTTAATCTTAGGCTTTGGTATTGTTGTATTTATCTCGATGGAGGTTATCAAGGCAATCTTGAGGAGAAAGATGCAGGCAGGAAGAAGGTTAACTACTTAGAGCTGTCTAATTTGCCAGTCATTGCGAGGGGATGCAGTCCCCGAAGCAATCTCGTTAGCTCAGTACTAATCTTTTAAGATTGCTTTGCTCCACTCGCAATGACTTTCTGTTTACAAACCAAGCATTTTATGACATGTCTTACAATGCTCGGGAGGCTCTGGTAAAGGTGACATCCTCAATCTTTTGAGCCTTTCAATGTCCCAGTGATAAGAATATATTTCTTCGAATCTTCTCTTTCTGAGCATAAAACACTTTCTAAACTCACTATATTTTTTATTGTTCCATATTGTGTCAAAAGTCTCTTTAAAGATATTTCCAAAACTCACTTTTTCAATATGATATTCATTCTCGCAGAATATTCTTTTAAACGGTGATGGAATTGGTGGATAAAGATAGACACAGGGGGATACTTCTCCTTCTATCGATATATAAAGATTCCTTAAAGGATTCTCTTCACACACCGGTACATCCTTCGGTGACAAAGAAGGGAGTCTGAGCTTTATTTTTAATTCCTGAGCTTTCATTACCACTTCCTTCATGACTTCTTCGTAACTCTCTTTTTCTGTGCAGGTAAATACTTTCTGTTCATCCTGCCATCTGTTTGTCACGTGGATTAAATTTATCAGCACTACCTCTTCTATCCCGATAGCTTTTGAAATTCCCAATAACATAGGGACTTCAAAAATATTTTCTTTGAGCATGAGGTATACAATGTGTAATCGTGGTGCATCGAGTTTCCTGCTCGCCTTAATCTCATTAAAACTGAGAATTGCATCAATAAGCATTTTAAAATCCGAGTTTACCCTTATTGAATCGTGTGTCCAATCTGTAGCGCCTGCAAAAGAAAAACCGATAAAATCAACTTTTGCGTTGATGAGTTCAGTAATAGAGTCTTCATTCAGCCCTTTCCCGCTTGTGACAAACCCAACCCGAGGTCCTCCCTCTCCTTTTACTAAGTGTATTGCCTCAATGAGATTTTTATGCAGTAATGACTCACCCCATCCTTCAAGAATTATAGTCTCAACATCTTTTAAATAAGGGATGAGCTTTTTGAAATTATCTATGTTCATATCGTTACCATGCCACTCTTTAGCTCTATCTCTGATACACATTCTACATTTGAGGGGACATCGTGTCGTAAGCTCAATCTGCCACGCAGAATAAGGTTTGTGTTTTGGTTTTTGCCTCGAGAATCTAAAATAATTGAGCCACTTCATATCCGTCTCTGAAAAGCATCTTTTTAATCTCCTTCACGTGCGGTGCTCCCACAAAGGCTATCGCATTCCCCTTTTCGAAGAAAACCCGCATCCGCTCATAGAGAACATGGTCACGCTTGTCTATGACAGACTCGCAACGGCTTGGGAAATCTTTCGCAACAGACATCAAATGCTCTAAATCCCCCTTTAAATAGTACTTCACATACACTCCCGCATAGGTATTCCAGTGTCGTATCTTTTTGAGAAACTGCACAATTCTCGCAAGGGGTATACTGTCCAATGCCTCAAGTTGTTCTTCTATCTGCTCGAGGAAGTGGATATCCTTTCCAAGTTGTTGTGCTATGGTAAGAGCATCCACATCCATCTTGTACCTCCAGCCCCTTTTCTCCAAATAGCTTAACCAGATGGAAAAGAAGGCCATCCAGGGTTTTAACGCTGAAAGAGAGTACATAAAATCTTTAGCCTTTGGTTTAAATGTGTCCCCGTAAGAGGCAAATGAGCTGAGACCCTTTCTCGGATGAGCGAATACTTTATTAATTTGATTGATTGTTTCAGAATCTAAGGCCTCATAGAGGTTCGATACATTCTCGTTTCTAACCCGCTATCCAAAACCCTGCTCATGCTGTTTTCATCCAGGGGACCTTCTAAGAGGACCGTATTAACACCACGTATATATATCGTGAGGGATTTCTTGAAACTAAAGGGAAAGAAATGTGCGGTACCTGCAAGAAACGAGACCTTCCCATCCTTCTCGAGCTTCCATATCATCTTGAGTTCTCGTTCTTTCGTAAAAAGACTGCAAAGATTCATTGTTTCAATTCAAGGGCTCGAAGAAATCTCATTGTGGCAGAATACCTTATCCGGTACTCACAAAATTCGTATCTGAGAAATGGAACGCCGCCCCATTTCTCCTTGAATCTCCTTATCCCTTCATTGACACCAAGTCCTAAATTAATATAGTTCTTGCCATACTCTTTTGCAAGAGTGAGCATCTCAAAAAATAAAAGATCAGATGCATGAGGAACATAGTTTTTTTTGGAATGGCAACCAATCACATATGTTGCAAAGTTTTCTGCAGCGAGTTCAATGATATAAAATGCTGATAAATTCTTTTTTTATCCCGGGTGTTTAACACAACAGCAGTATCTGAGCGAGGAATATATTCCGGCATACTCAGAAATAGTTCTCTGACCCGAGGAGTGAGCTTCTCTCTTCTTATGAACTCATCGATAAGTTCTTCGTGTTCTTTTCCTATTTCCATCTCCCTCTCAACAGATAATTCCCTGTATGCCTTCTCAACTACACGCCTCAAAAATTTTTCTATTTTTATTCTCTCTAAATCGACCCTGTAGTACTGGTCACTCTCTCTTTCCTGACAGGCTCTTGCAAATGAAGAAGGCACTTCTGGTGCGATAAACCATGTATATTCTGGTTTTAATCGTTGAATGACCTCATTTAACATTTTTTCAAAATCTCTTGTGACGAAATGCTGCTCTAATGGATAGCCGATGAAAATGAGCCAGTTGTCTTTCCTGAAGTAGATATAATCTTCTATGAGAAATGGTTCTCCTTTTGATAGAAGAGCCATTAAACTTACTATGTGCTCTGGCACATAAGCCCTGTGTAATATATATTTTTTCTGTTCGGCAGATATCATGAAAATTTTTCAAACAAGTATTTCAGCTTATTTCTATGGCTACGCTGATAAAAGCAGAATTCGTATGGAAGAAATGGTATTCCTCCCCATTTCCTCTTGAAAAAAATGATTCCTCTGTGAATACCAAGCCCAAGATTAATGGAGGACTTTCCCTGTTCTTGTGCAACTCTTACCACTTCATAGATAAGAAAATCTGATGCTCCCGGAACATAATGTTGATGTGACACAAAATTAAACATATAAAAAGCATAATTTTTTGCACCAAACTCAACAATATCAAAGGCAATCAGTCTTCCTGCTTTATTCCTTGCACTAAAGACATGAGCTGTTTCAACAGAAGAAACGTATTGCGGAATCCTCTCAAGTATGGAACGTGTCGCGTCATCAACGTTATGAGAGCTTAAAAATTCCAGAATTAATTGTGTGTGTTCATTGCTCAGTTCCTGCCTTTTTTCACTATATAATTCTCTGGATGCCCGCTTTATCATATTTCTCAACTTTTGATTTACATTGAAATGATAAAGGTCAATTTTGTAGTAGTGGTCAGAATTATTTTTATCACAACTGTCTCTCGGTATCAAAGCAACTGGTGTGATGAGTGACACATACTCAGGATCATATTTTTTTATTGCACTACTGAGCGTTTCCCTTGCTACGCTCTCATCAAAAGGTTCCTTTAACGGATACCCGATAAAGATAAGTGTTCCTTTTCCGTAATAACAGAGATAATCCCTGAACAGGTACGGCTCAGTCTGGGATATTGTATTCACATATCCTGGAAGATGTTCAGGCACATATGCATGAGTGGTAATGTAATCCTTTTTAACAGGAGTTATCATTCCATATGTTTCACGAACAGGTTACAAAAAAACATTGTGTGTCTGATGAAATAAACTTACGTGCATTCATTTTAAAACCTCGGTGAGCTTCTCTCTGAATTTTCCGGGGTGGGTCCCTTCCCAGTATACCTTGCCACAGTCACTACATCTTAAAAAAAGATTGAATTGAAGAAAAACAAACTCAGGAACAAAGTCCTTTATCTCATTCTTATCTAAAATCCTTGTGAGCATTCCGTTGCATTTCACGCATCTGCTCAGAAGATTAAAATATGTGAGTTTGAATGTATCAATTACTTCAAGGAGTTGTGCAAAGGAATCATTTGCTTTTATCAGGAGATACTCCTTAATCCCTTTTATCTTTATAAGGTGTGTATCTCTTGTTAAGATAACCCTTTCCTGTTCCTTAGCAATCCTGAGAAGTCTGTTGTCGCTTATGTCATTATAATATAATGTGTCAAATCCCAAAAGCCTTAACCATCTCGCGAGCCGACCAAGCATAACGTCTGCAAGGAAACGTACATCATGTGGGGCATCAGACATAAAATGATATTCTTATTTTTCAGGAGCAGTTTCAGGAGGTTGTAGTTGTAATGGGAGTTCTGTCTTCACATAAGTGTTTTTATATTTTGACATACCTGTTCCCGCTGGGATTACCCTTCCCATAATCACATTCTCTTTAAGTCCCCTGAGTTCATCCACAGCACCATTAAGAGCAGCCTCTGTGAGAACCCTTGTGGTCTCCTGGAATGAAGCTGAGGATACAAAACTGTCTGTTGTCAGGGATGCCTTTGTAATACCAAGAAGGAGTGGCTTTCCCTGAGCGGGCTTGCCACCCTGTGCCTTTACTTTTGCATTCTCCTCCTGGAAGATCAACCTGTCAACCTGCTCACCCACAAGGAATGTTGTATCTGCAGGGTCTTCTATCCGCACCTTCTTCATCATCTGCCGAACAATCACTTCAATATGTTTATCATTAATCGAGACGCCCTGAAGCCTGTATACCTTCTGGACTTCATCAACGAGATATCTCTGAAGTTCCCTTGGTCCAAGAATATCAAGTATATTATGGGGATTTACTGCTCCATCCATAAGCGGCTCTCCTGCTCTTACCCAATCACCTTCATGAACACTCACATGTTTCCCTTTTGGTACAAGGTACTCCCTTGCATCATCTCCTCCCTTCACCACCACTACCCGCATTCCCTTATGCGCACCTCTAAATTCAACCATGCCATCTATCTCTGTGACTAACGCTTGTTCCTTAGGCCTTCTTGCTTCGAAAAGCTCGGCGACCCTTGGAAGACCTCCGGTGATATCCTTTGTCTTCGTCGTCTCTCTCGGTATCTTTGCGAGTATATCACCCGGAGAAACCGTATCGTTCTTCTCAACAAGTATGTGTGCACCTGAGGGGAGGAGATACCTCGCAAGATTACTTATTCCCGGAATCTTGAGCGTTACTCTCCCGTGCTCATCTTTGATCGAAATCCTTGGCCTCATATTCGCAGGATAGTCAATTATCACTTTATGTGAAAGACCTGTAGTCTCATCGACCTCTTCCTTGACAGTCATTCCCTCAACAATATCGCCAAGTGCTACTTTCCCGCCAAGCTCTGTGAGTATCGGGGTGGAATACGGATCCCATTCAACAAGTCTCTGTCCGACCTCGATCTTTTGTTCGTTTTCAACCAAAAGTTTCGCTCCATAGACAACAGAATATTTCTCCCTTTCTCTGCCCTTTGAATCCGCCACCGCGATGCTCCCATTTCTGTTCATCACCACAAGAAGACCTTCTCTGTTTCTTACTGTACTTATATTGATGAACTTTATAGTGCCGGGATTTTTTGCCTCAAGGACCGTCCTCTCTACTATCTTTGACGCTGCACCGCCGATATGGAAAGTCCTCATGGTGAGCTGCGTGCCTGGCTCACCAATAGATTGAGCTGCAATAATTCCTACTGCCTCACCTGTTTCGATAGGCTCACCTCTTGCGAGATCCCTTCCATAACACTTTTTACAGACACCAAACTTCGAATGGCACGTGAGAACCGACCTTATCTTCACCCTATCTATACCTGCATCAATAATCTTTTGTGTAAATTCCTCGTCTATTTCATGATTCCTCTTCACGATCATTTCTTTTGTGATAGGGTCCTTTATATCCTCGGCAGCGATTCTGCCAAGAATTCTTTCCTCAAGGGGTTGTATTATCTCACCACCTTCTACGAGAGATACCACGGTGATACCATCTGCTGTCCCGCAGTCATTGTCTATGATAATCACATCCTGTGCAACGTCAACAAGCCTTCTTGTAAGATATCCTGAGTTGGCAGTCTTCAATGCTGTATCGGCAAGACCTTTTCTTGCCCCGTGTGTGGAGATAAAGTACTGTAAAGGAGATAACCCTTCCCTGAAATTTGCGGTGATCGGTGTTTCTATAATCTCTCCCGAAGGTTTTGCCATTAATCCCCTCATGCCTGCAAGCTGTCTCATCTGGGCAGTGCTTCCTCTTGCACCTGAATCAGCCATCATAAAGACACTATTGAATGACCTTCTCTCTTTAAGTTCTTCTTCAGAAAAAGGTTTACCTGCTTCAGCTCCAAGTTCTTTCATCATCTCATCAGCAATCTTCTCCGTGACATTTGCCCATATATCAATTACTTTATTATAACGTTCACCATGGGTAATCAAGCCGTCTGCGTATTGTCTTTGAACCTCAATAACTTCCTGTTCTGCATTATGTATGAGATCTGCCTTTTTAGACGGAATATGCATATCATCCATGCATATCGAAACACCTGATTTTGTCGCATACTGGAATCCAAGTTTCTCGAGATTGTCAAGGAACACAACAGTATCACGTTTACCTGCTTTTTTATATGCGTACTCTATGAGCTTCCCGATCTCCTTCTTTGTCATATCCTTATTTATCATCGAAAATGAGATTTGCCTGGGCAGTATTTCACTGAATAGAATCCTGCCTGTTGTTGTCTCAACAAAATCTCCGTCAATTCTTACTTCTATTCTTGCATGTTCGCTTAACTGACCAGAATCATAGGCAATCCTTACATCTTCAGGGCTGGGATATTTCCCTTGCAACTTTGCTTTGAGTTTCTCAGCAGGATCTTTAATTTTGTCAATTTCCTGTCCAGCTAATTTTTCACCAAGTGCACCCTTTCTTTCCTTCATGAGATAATAAATTCCAAGGACCATATCTTGAGTTGGAACCACTATTGGTTTCCCATTCGCAGGAGATAAGATATTATTGACAGACATCATGAGAACCCGTGCTTCTATCTGAGCTTCTATCGAAAGGGGAACATGAACAGCCATCTGGTCCCCATCAAAATCTGCATTAAAGGCAGTGCATACCAGGGGATGCAATTTTATTGCTTTCCCTTCAACAAGAACAGGATCAAATGCCTGGATACCAAGCCTGTGGAGTGTTGGTGCACGGTTGAGAAGCACCGGGTGTTCGCTGATCACCTCTTCCAAGGCATCCCACACCTCAGGCCTTTCTTTTTCTACAAGCTTCTTTGCTGCCTTAATTGTAGTTGCAAATCCCTTTGCCTCAAGTTTGTTGAATACAAATGGTTTAAAAAGCTCCAACGCCATCCTTTTTGGAAGACCACATTGATGAAGTTTGAGCTCAGGACCTACAACAATAACAGACCTCCCTGAATAATCAACACGTTTCCCTAAAAGATTTTGCCTGAATCGCCCCTGTTTCCCTTTTATCATATCACTCAGAGATTTAAGGGGTCTTTTTGTTGTTGTCTTCAGCACTTTACCTCTTCTTCCATTATCAAAAAGTGCATCAACAGCCTCCTGGAGCATCCTTTTCTCATTTTTGATGATGATACTTGGCGCCTTCAGTTCCATCAGCCTCTTAAGCCTGTTATTTCTATTTATTACTCTTCTATAAAGGTCATTGAGGTCAGAAGTCGCAAAACGACCTCCTTCTAACGGGACAAGTGGCCTGAGGTCCGGAGGTAACACCGGAATCACATCCATAATCATCCATTCTGGTTCATTTTCAGACTTTCTGAACGCCTCCACAACCCTCAACCTTTTTGTGAACTTCTTTTTCACGCCAATGGATGATGCTTCTTTTATCTTTATCTTAAGCTCTGTAGTCAGGGCTTCAATGTCAATCTTTCTGAGCAGTTCTCTTATTGCCTCTGCCCCCATCCCTGCTTTAAACCTTGAACTATACTCTGACGTTCTTTTCTTATATTCGTCCTCATTGAGTAATTCTTTTTCCTTGAGAGGTGTGTCACCAGGGTCTACTACCACATAACTTTCAAAATAGAGCACCTTTTCCAGTTGCCGCATCGTCATATCGAGTAATGTCCCTATCCTGCTCGGCACTCCTTTGAGAAACCAAATATGTGCGACAGGACTTGCAAGTTCAATATGTCCTAATCTCTCACGCCTTACTTTGGATTGCACAACCTCTACTCCACATTTATCACAGACAATCCCTCTATGTTTCATCCGCTTGTATTTGCCACATATACATTCCCAGTCCTTTACCGGCCCAAAAATCTTTGCACAGAAAAGACCATCTCTCTCCGGCTTGAAGGTGCGATAATTTATCGTCTCTGGTTTTTTTACCTCACCGTAAGACCATTCTCTTATCTTTTCTGGTGAAGCAAGTTTAATCCTTATTGCCTCGAAATCCGTTGGATTCTTTGGCCTCTGAAAAATGGTATATATCTCTTCTGCCAAGCTTATTCCCCCTTATTCTTCTTCTCCAGAAGTTCAACATCAAGTCCAAGACTCTGGAGCTCTTTTATTAATACATGAAACGATTCAGGGACACCTGGTTCTAAGGTTGCATCGCCTTTTACTATTGCTTCGTACATATGCGCCCTGCCTGTCACATCATCGCTTTTTACAGTCAGAAACTCCTGAAGTGTATAGGCAGCTCCATATGCCTCAAGCGCCCATACCTCCATTTCGCCAAGCCTCTGGCCTCCAAACTGTGCCTTTCCTCCAAGAGGCTGTTGTGTCACAAGAGAGTATGGACCAATGGAACGGGCATGCATTTTGTCATCAACAAGGTGATGGAGCTTCATCATATACATGTATCCAACTGTGACAGGCCTGTCAAATGGTTCTCCTGTCCTTCCGTCATAGAGTTTTATTTGACCGGACCTCTGAAGGCCGGCCTTCTTGAGCAGCTCCTTAATCTCTGATTCCTTTGCACCCTCAAATACAGGAGTTGCGACAAAAAGTCCAAGAGCCTTTGCTGCCCAACCAAGATGTGTTTCGAGTATCTGCCCAACATTCATTCGAGATGGAACCCCAAGTGGGTTGAGAACAATATCTACAGGTGTTCCATCTGGAAGATACGGCATCTCTTCAACTGGCAGTACCATAGCCACTACCCCTTTATTTCCGTGTCGGCCTGCTATTTTATCACCTATCTGAATTCTCCGTTTCATTGCAATATATGCCTTTACTACTTTATTCACTCCATGAGGTAATTCATCGCCCATTTTTAGCCGGTTAATTTTCTCATCATACCTTGATTCAAGGAAGCGTATATAGTTGGTTGTCTCACTTTTTATTTCCTCCAACTTTTCATATATCCCTTCATCTTCAATCTTAATTTTCATGAGATGCTCATCTTTCACCCTTCCAAGATGCTCCCCTGTGAGCTTTTTCCCCTTCGGGCAAAGCATCTCTCTTGTCTTAGAATCCTTGATGTCTTCTGAGACTTTTTGGCCAACAAGCAGTTCTCTCATCTTCTTGAACTTTTCCTCTTTTACAATTCGTACCTCTTCCTCAAGGTCACGCTGCAGCCTCTGTATATCATCTTCTTCTATGCTCTTTGCTCTCTCGTCTTTCTCTGTTCCTTTTCTTGAAAATATCCTCACATCAACCACTGTTCCTTCTATCCCTGGTGGTACATAAAGACAGCTCTCTTTTACCTCCTCTGCCTTTTCTCCAAATATTGCCCTGAGGAGCTTTTCTTCTGGCGTAAGCTGTGTTTCACCTTTAGGAGTCACCTTACCTACAAGGATATCCCCTGGTTTTACTTCTGCACCTATCCTGATTATTCCACTTTCGTCAAGATCTTTTAACGCCTCTTCACCAACATTAGGGATGTCGCGTGTGATCTCTTCTGGACCGAGTTTGGTCTC
Source organism: Nitrospirota bacterium (assembly GCA_029883145.1). Taxonomy (GTDB): domain Bacteria; phylum Nitrospirota; class Thermodesulfovibrionia; order Thermodesulfovibrionales; family SM23-35; genus VGWZ01. The sequence goes on along the minus strand of JAOUJR010000007.1, from coordinate 5,960 downwards.
TCTTGCCTCTAATTCGAATTCTTCAATGTGTACTGATGTGAAAACATCTTCCTTGACAAGTCGGTCGCTAATCAGTATTGCGTCTTCAAAATTAAACCCGCCCCATGGCATAAACGCAACAAGGACATTCTTTCCGAGAGCGAGTTCTCCACATTCTGTAGATGGTCCATCAGCAAGTATAGAATTATTTTCAACTCTGTCACCAACTTTGACTATCGGTTTCTGATTCATGCTTGTTGCCTGGTTGGATCTCTGAAACTTTACAAGACTATATATCTCAACACCACCGCTCTTTTCTTTGCTCCTTACCACTATTCTCGATGCATCAACGCTCTCCACAGCACCGCCGCTCTTCGAAAGGACAAGGGCTCCAGAATCCCTTGCAGCCACATGTTCCATGCCAGTTCCCACAATTGGAGCTTCTGGCTGCAGAAGTGGAACAGCCTGCCTCTGCATATTAGAGCCCATCAGTGCCCTGTTTGCATCGTCATTTTCAAGGAATGGTATCAGAGAAGCTGAAACACCAACAATCTGTTTCGGTGACACATCCATGTATTCCACTTCCTGTGGCAATACCATCCTGAAATCTCCTCCAACCCTTGCAGAAACTGTCTCTCCGATGAGATTTCCACTTTTATCAACAGGTGAGGTTGCCTCGGCAATGATGTATTTTTCACCGTCTATCGCGGAAAGATATTCTATTTCTTTTGTCACTTTTCCGTTCACAACCTTTCTGTAAGGAACCTCTATAAAGCCGAAATCATTTACCCTTGCATATGTGGCTAAAGAGGTGATAAGTCCAATATTAGGACCTTCAGGTGTCTCTATCGGACAGATTCTTCCGTAATGTGTCGGGTGTACATCCCTCACTTCAAAACCTGCTCGTTCCCTGGTGAGACCACCTGGGCCGAGGGCTGAAAGCCTTCTTTTATGAGTGATCTCGGACAGAGGATTCGTCTGGTCCATAAACTGGCTGAGCTGGCTCGAACCAAAAAATTCTTTTACTGCAGCCATAACAGGCTTTGCATTTATTAAATCATGAGGCATTGCTGTCTCGAGATCCGTGAGCGTCATCTTTTCTTTTATGGCACGCTCCATTCTTACCAGCCCTATTCTTAATTGATTCTCGAGCAGTTCCCCACATCCTCTAATCCTTCTGTTACCAAGATGATCTATATCATCAACTTCTCCCTTTCCTGTCCTGAGACCTAAAATATATCTCACTATTTCAATAATGTCTTTATCGGTGAGTACCTTGGTTTCAAGCGGTATCTCAATACCAAGCCTTTTATTTATTTTTAAACGTCCCACAGGTGAAAGATCATACCGTTTAGGATCAAAAAATAATCCATTAAATAATTCTTTTGCAGCATCAAAGGTAGGAGGCTCGCCAGGTCTCAATTTTTTATATATCTCTACAAGTGCCTCTTCCTGCTTGGTCACTTTGTCAGTCAGAAGGGTATCCCTGAGTGACGGGAGATAATGAACATTGTCTATAAAAAGGAGGTTGAGAGAATCAATTTTAAGGGAAAGAATTTTATTTAATGCCTCTTCCGTAATAATCTCATTCCCCTCGAGTATTACTTCTCCTGTCGAGGGATCAATAATGTCTCTTAGAGTAACCCTCCCCACAATTTCTTCTTTTGAGATAGGTATCGCCTTAATTCCGGTTGTCTCCATCTTTTTGAGAGCGCCTCTTGTGATCTTACTCCCTTCCTTCACAATGAGTTCTCTTGTATCGGATGCGACTATGTTCTGGATAGCCTTGAGACCTATCAATACTTCACTCAAAGCCCGCTTATACTTATTGGACTCCATAGTGATTATCTCTATCGGGTAGAAGATCTTTAAAAGATCTTCGTTCGAATAGCCGAGGGCCTTAAGGACTATTGTTGCAGGAAGCTTTTTTCTCCTGTCAATCCTTACATACAGGATGTCCTTTGTATCAAACTCAAAATCAAGCCATGAACCTCGTGAAGGGATTACCCTTGCAGAATAAAGGAGTCTTCCGCTGATATGTGTCTTCCCCTTATCATGGTTGAAAAATACACCGGGTGAACGGTGAAGTTGACTGACGATAACACGTTCTGTCCCATTAATGATAAAGGTGCCTGTATTGGTCATTAATGGCATCTCTCCTACGTATACGCTCTCCTCTCTCGATTCCCTTAATCGTTTGCTTCCTTTTTGTTCAAGTTCCCACAGGTTAAGCTTCACCCTGATCTTAAGTGTTGCAGCATAGGTAATCCCTTTCTGAAGGCAGTCGCGAACACTGAACTTTGGTTCATCTATCATGTAACTTAAAAATTCTATTGAAGCTGTCTCATTGTAATCCATTATAGGAAATACGCTCATGAACGCAGCTTGTAACCCAATTTCTTCCCTCTTGTCAATTGGAACATCCCTTTGCAAAAACTTCTCATAAGACCTTTTCTGAATCTCTATGAGGTTGGGGACTTCTAAGAAAGGAGGGACTTTTCCAAAATTTACTCTTTCTCTAAGAACCCTTGCCATGTTTCTCCTTATTACTTGCTTAATTATTTAAGCTCTACTGTTGCACCCTGTTCTTCAAGCTTTGCTTTTATCGAATCTGCTTCCTCTTTAGAAATACCAGTCTTTACAGGCATTGGAGCCCCGTCAACAAGCTCTTTTGCCTCTTTAAGTCCGAGTCCTGTAAGTTCTCTTACAACCTTGATCACCTGAATCTTCTTTTCACCAGCAGCAGAGAGGATCACATCAAAACTTGTCTTCTCCTCAACTGCGGTAGCCGCAGCACTTGGAACTGCTGCAGCAGCCACGGCAATTGGAGCCGATGCGGTGACACCATATCTCTCCTCGAATTCTTTTATAAACTTTGACATATCGAGGACTGTCATGTTGTCAATAAAATCAAAAACCTGTTCTTTTGTAATAGCCATTTTTTAACTCCTCCTCTTCATTTAATAATGCGTGGTCAGCAACGCGTTATCTATTTTAACTCATTACTCATCACGCTTCACGTTTCGTTTTTAATGCATTCATTGCATAAGCAAAACTATTTATCATTGCATTTAACGCAGCAAGACATTTACTGATTGACGCCTGGAACACACCTGCAAGGATAGATAACTGTACTTCCCTCGGTGGTAGTTCAGCAATAGCTCTTATATCTTCTACGGCACACAACTTGCCTTCGATAATGCCACTCGTAACCCTAAGCTTCTCATTTTTCTTTGAGTACCCAAGTATCTTTTTTACTGTCATTACTGGGTCTTCATGGCTGATCGCTATACCTGCAGGACCCTTCATAATGTCCTTTGCGCCTGATACAGGTGTGTCCTGGGATGCAATCTTCGCAAGAGTATTTTTCACTACTCTGTACTTAATGTCCCTGTCCCTGAGCAGCCTTCTCAACTCAGAAAGCTCAGCAACAGTCAATCCCCTATAGTCTGTAAAGATTACTGCTTTTGCTTTATCGAACTCGTTTCTCAGTTCTGCGATAACCTGTCCCTTCTTTTCCTTTTTCAGCTTATACCCCCTTTCCCAGAGAAGCCATATCAACAGATATCCCTGGTCCCATGGTCGATGAAATATATATCTTCTTGAGATACTTCCCTTTACTTGTTGCTGGTTTTGCCTTTCTTATGGAATCAACTACTGCTTTCCCGTTATCAATGAGCTTCTGGGTGTCGAACGAAACCTTCCCGATAGGAACATGTACAATTCCTGCTTTTTCTGTTTTGTATTCTACCTTTCCTGCCTTTATTTCCTTCACTGCCCTTGCAATATCAAAAGTCACTGTGCCAAGCTTTGGGTTTGGCATAAGTCCTCGTGGACCAAGTATCTTCCCGAGCTTTCCCACGATACCCATAAGATCAGGGGTTGCAACAGCCTTGTCGAAGTCAAGCCATCCTTTGGTTATTTTTTCAACAAGGTCTTCTGCACCAACAAAATCTGCTCCTGCATCTCTCGCCTCCTTTTCTTTCTCTCCCTTTGCAAAAACCAGCACCTTTACCTTCTTGCCTATACCATGGGGAAGGACAACCATACCCCTCACCATCTGGTCTGATTTCCTCGGGTCAATACCAAGATTTACTGCCAAGTCGACAGTTTCATCAAACTTAGTAAAAGCAGATTCCTTCACAAGTCTTACTGCCTCTTCAAATGAATATTCTTTACCCTTTTCGATCTTCTCTTGAGATGCCGTTATCTTTTTACTCATTTCTCCCTCTTCAATCGATTATTTCTATCCCCATGCTTCTCGCAGTACCACTTATTATCTTTACTGCCTCGTCTACTGAGTAAGCATTAAGATCTGGAAGCTTTTTCTGCGCTATTTCCTTAATCTGCGCAGATGTCACCTTACCAACCTTATCCTTATTTGGTATACTTGAACCTTTTATAATTCCTGCTGCCTTCTTCAGGAGATCTGAAGCCGGCGGTGTCTTTGTCACAAATGTAAATGACCTGTCAGCATAAACAGTCAATACTACTGGTATTATTGAATCTCCAAGTGCCTGGGTCTGTGCATTAAATGACTTACAGAACTCCATGATATTCACACCATGCGGACCAAGTGCAGGTCCTACTGGTGGCGCAGGGTTTGCCTTTCCTGCAGGTATCTGAAGTTTGACCTGAGCAATTACTTCTTTTTTCCTAGCCATCTAACCTCCAATTCATTAAATCACAAATTCCGATATTTAGTCTGCCTCAGGCGGACTAAATAAGTTTTAACATCCTCAATTCAAATTGTTTAGAATTTCGAGTTTAGGATTTTTAATTTCACTTATTTTCATGTTTTTTCTACCTGGAAAAAATTAAGTTCTACCGGTGTCTGCCGGCCAAATATACTGACCATCACACAGAGCCTCCCATGGTCTATATCAATATCCTCAACAAACCCAACAAAATTAGTAAAAGGCCCGTCAATAATCCTGACACCTTCCCCTTTTTGAAACTGGGTTTTAATCTGAGGTACAGGACCTTTTTCTATCTGCTGTAATATCACTCCGACCTCTTCTTCGGAAAGTGGAACAGGTTTTGTACCACCGATAAAACCTGTGACATGCGGTGTGTTCCTGATAAGATGCCATGTTCCATCATCCATTTCCATCTCTACAAGAATATATCCGGGATAAAACTTTTTATCGCTTTCTCTCTTCTTGCCCCCTTTTAACTCGATGACCTTCTCTGTAGGAATAAGTATCCTTGATATTTTATCCTTGAGGCCGCTTTTATCAGTTTTTTCTTCTATAGTAAACTTCACCTTCTCCTCAAAACCTGAATATGTGTGCACTACGTACCAGTTTTTCCCCATGGCCTTACCTTAGCGCTATTGAGACCAGTTTTGAAAGACTAAGATCAACAACGCCTAAGAATAATGAAATAATGACAACGGTGATAATCACTACCCAGATCGAACCGACAAGCTCGTCCTTTGACGGGAAAACTACTTTCTTTATCTCGACCTTCACTTCCTTAAAGAATTCCTTTATTTTTTTAATCATATTCCTGCCTTTTGTTGTTTAGTTTCTCAGTCTCTTCATCTCTTGTTTCTATGGCAGGCCAGGAGGGATTTGAACCCCCAACCCTCGGATTTGGAGTCCGATGCTCTCGCCGTTAGAGCTACTGGCCTATTCTTTAAAAATTCCAAATTCCAAATCACAAATTCCAACTATTTGATTATTGAGAATTTGGTTATTGGTCATTTTAAGATTTTATCTCCTTATGTACTGTATGTCTCCTGCAATGCCTGCAATATTTCTTTAACTGAAGTTTGTCAGGTGTATTCTTCTTGTTTTTCATACTTGAATAGTTTCTATTCTTGCACTCTGTACACTGAAATAAAATTATATCCCTCATAGTTTTTACTCCAATACCTCAATCACCACACCAGCGCCTACAGTCCTTCCGCCCTCTCTTATGGCAAACCGTAACTCCCTCTCCATCGCTATCGGTGAAATAAGCTCAACCGCCAGAGT
>JAOUJR010000195.1 GCA_029883145.1 Nitrospirota bacterium | reverse complement strand
CAAGAGTTAGAAAGTTCAAGGGTTCAAGGGTTAAAAAGAAAGGAATTACAGGAAGGCACGCTCGGTGAATTCATGTCTTTTGTGAATAATGAACTTATCCCCCAGTTGAAAAGACTTGAGAAGAAGCCCAATGCAACCCCACGGCAGAAGATTATCAGTGAAATATTTTCTTCAATAGAAAAGACAGGCATTGATACAGAGCGGAATCTTTTAGATATTCTTGATAAAATCCATGAACTCTCATTAGAACAAGTTGACGAAACCCACATGTTCCCTATCTCTCAGGTCTATGAGGGATTGCTCCAGAAAATGGGTGAGAAAAATAATGATGGCGGACAATTCTTCACGCCAAGAGAAGTCATCCGTGTAATGGTAAGGGTAATTAATCCTGAAATCGGGGAAACGGTTTATGATCCATGCTGTGGAACTGGAGGATTTTTAGCTCAGGCATATCAGCACATGAAGGAGAAAGCGAACACAGGAGCAGATATAGAAATCCTTAAAACAAGTACCTTTTATGGAAGGGAAAAAGAAAATCTTGTGTATCCTATCGCACTTGCAAACCTTGTGCTTCAGGAGATAGACGAGCCGCACATCTGGCATGGAAATACATTGACAGGTTTGGAGGTTTACGGCGGACTTTTTCAAGGTGCTCCAGGGCTTTTTAATGTTGTTCTTACCAATCCTCCCTTTGGTGGGAAAGAGGGTAAAGATGCTCAAACTCGATTCGCCTATAAGACGTCATCTACTCAGGTTCTCTTTCTTCAACATGTGATAGACAGCCTCGAACGAGGTGGAAGATGTGGCATTGTCATGGATGAAGGCGTGCTCTTCCGCACAAATGAAACTGCATTTGTTCAGACGAAACGGAAACTCCTTAATGAATGCAATCTTTGGTGTATCATAAGCCTTCCTCCAAAGGTTTTCTTAAATGCCGGTGCTGCAAGCAAGACTAACCTCCTGTTTTTTACCAAAGGAGAACCAACAAAGGAAATCTGGTATTACGATTTATCAGACCTTAACATAACAAAGAAACAGCCTCTCACTCTGCAACACTTCGATGAGTTCTTTAAACTCTTAGATCCCGCAGCTCATAAACTTTCAGAAAGCGAGCGTTCCTGGCGTGTGCCGATAGAAGAGATTGAAGCTAAGAATTATGATATTAAGGCAGTTAATCCGAACAGAAAATCAAATGAAGATATTAGAAACCCTGAGGAGATCATCTCCATAATTGAATCTCAGGGAGAAGAGATTGCAAAAACGTTAGCAATGTTAAAGAGTAAAGGTGTGTAAATGATTCACAGAGACGGTGATTATAAAAAAAGAGAACAACCAGAGATATATACCTTTACCCCATCTCTTCAATAACCGCTGCTGCTAAAAGCGGGAACATTATCTCATGGTGTCCTGTCAGGGCATACGCAGCACCCTTTTTCATGGTAGGTCTCTTGAGGACATTTTCTCTCGGCCTGTAATGCTGAATAAAGTCCATGTTCACTGTGGTGATATGCTCAACAGTGTTTCCGAGATTCCTTGCGATCGTCAGTGCCTTTAAAAAGACCTCTGGCATGATGACCGCGGAACCGAGATTAATATAAATCCCGCCTTCGAGGTCAGAGACTACTGAAGTAAAAAGTCTAAAATCAATAAAACTGCCTTCTCCGATAGCTGAGCCATCAGCATCAGGATGCATATGGATAATATCTGTTCCTAGAGCAACGTGCACTGTTGCGGGGATATCAAGCTTAAAGGCAGAGGCGAAAATGCTTTGCTTTTTAAACTTGAATTTACTCTTATGTATCATCTCACCAACAGACTTTCCTATTCCATGCCCTTTCCTTACTCCCTCTTTTATTGCTTTATTAAGATACATGCCTGTTTCTCTTGCCATTCCAAATGTCCCTTTGCAGAGCTCTTCAGCAACATCCTCTGATGTATGACCGGCAAGTGAAATTTCGAAATCGTGGATAATACATGCACCATTTGTTGCAAGAGCAGTGATGATCCCTTTTTCTATAAGACTAATAATCACAGGTGAAAGACCCACTTTTATCGGATGTGCACCCATCGCGAGAATGACAGGCCTGTTGTTTTGTTGTGCTTCCACAATAGCCTTCACCACATTCCTGAAATCATTCGCTGCAAGGATATCAGGGAGTTTGTCAATAAAAGTCCTGAGGGTATCCCCTTTTCTATGTGGGACTGCAAGTGCATCAAGTGAAACCTTACTCGTTCTCTTTTTTAAAGGATAGGTCTTTACCTTTCTCAGCGATACAGGTCTATATTTTTTCATAGTTTCAATCTTACCATAAAAAAATATGACAGAGCTATGGATTTTACAGAGCACTTTATGGTATAAAATAAAACTTATTTCAAGAGGAGGTTCAGATTGCCAGCTAAAGCAAGACCGAAGAAAAGCCTTTCGGCCCTAAAAAGGGCACGACAGGCTGAAAAGAGAACTATTCGTAATAAGGCTGTCCGTAGCTCTATTAAGACTATTGTGAAAAAGGTTGAATCAGCAATAGCCTCAGGTAATAAAGAAGATGCAGGTAACTCACTTATCGAGGCAATAAAGACAATCAAGAAGGCTGTATCAAAAGGTGCTATTCACAAAAATACTGCCTCAAGAAAAATATCACGACTTACCAGGAAAGTGAATACCCTTCTTAAAGCCGAAGCAGCTTAACCAGAAGATACTCCATAGGAAAAGTTCTTCCTGAGCTTTTTATATCTCTATCAGCTTTGTGGAGAAGCTCAAATACCCTGAGAAAGTAGTCATCCTCTTTTGGTTTGCTCCCTGAAGACAGATTACGTCCATACTGCCAGTTAAGGGCACCAATGAGACTGTAATCGTCTGTTGTTTCTCTCAATGTTTTGTATATTCTGAATACCCTTTCTGAATCTTTTTCTATAAGAGCATACACGAGGTCAAATGTGCTATAAGAACCTTCTCCTACAATAATGTGAGCGATGTCATCCACACCTATCTTTTGTTTTCCGAGAAAAGAAAACTTTTCTATCTCTGCTGAAAGAAGACCAAAATCAGGACCTATAATGCCTAACATATAATCGGCAACCTTATCAGATATCTCCAGACCGTTTATTTTGGCTCTCTGCTTTATCCAGTGCGGAATCTCCGACTCTCTCATATCGAGAGCTATGGTCTTTACCATTTTGAACCTTTCTCTCAATTCCTTCTTTAATACCCCTTCATGGAGTAACAAAAAAATTGTACTCGGTGCAGGGTTTGAAATATACTCATCCAATCTTTTATTATTGTCTTTAGAAAGTTTCTGGAGGTTCTCAACCAATACGACAAATTTTCTTTTTCCAAAAAATGGGACAGTATTTGCCACATCTACTATCTGTGCGAACGAGAGGCCTTCTTCTGACAATAAAAGATCGAATATATGCAGGTTAAACTCTCTTTCGACCTCGGGTACAAGTCTTTTTATTGCCTCTATTGCTTCCCTGTGAAAAAACAGGTCTGATGCATACAGAAGATAAACCGGTAAAGGCAGGCCTTTCTCTATTTCATGGAAAAATACCTGGAGGCTCATCTGTACATTATAACAGCAATTATCTCCATTGCCATGTCTTTTATCGCTTTTTCTGAAGCGAGTTCTTTCAATGCAATCACATCTGACAGTTTGCCAGAGCTTGAAAAAGAGACAATAAATGGAGAACCTATATTTTTAAACTCTTTCACCTTTCCTGATGGCTCGACCAGTCTAAAATCAGCTTTAATAAGTGCTTCATATTCAACTGCGATGTCATCTTTTGTTGACAGAACATTTAACTGGAACTGATGAATCGTGCCACTGAGTGTATACCCTGCGTAAGGTTGAACAGTAATCCCTTGTTTTAAAAATTCCTCTGTGAGCGCTCTGTGAAGTTTGTCCTGCAGTTTCGGTTCAAAGGTTCTATTTTCTATATTTCCAATCTGTACTGAATCGAAAGGCAGAGACGCTCTGCCATGAATAGTATACCCGCAGCCACATAAAGCGAGAAGTGAGAAGTGAAAAGTGAAAAGTAAGAGAATTAAAATAGGAAATGCAGATGTTGTGAAAAAATTTATTTTTTGATACCTTAGTGTACCTTTAACTGATGGTTTCTGCAATTTTTTAGTTAATATAACAAATAAAAATACTTTCAATAATTTCATCAAGTTAAATAAATTTTTGAACAACGTCTGCATCACTATC
>JAOUJR010000194.1 GCA_029883145.1 Nitrospirota bacterium | reverse complement strand
AAGGGTTTGCCCATGACCAGGTGCTCATCAGTGTCGGTGTGCAAGAGTTGATCGAGTCGTATGTCTCTGGAGTTATGTTTACGATGGAGCCTGTTAGTGGTGATAAAGACAAGGTGGTGATTAATGCCTCCTGGGGACTTGGTGAAGCGATTGTGAGCGGTAGTGTCACACCTGATGAATACGTGGCAGAAAAGAATACACTCCGCATCGTGGGCAAAGAGATCTTCAAAAAAGATAAACAGATTGTGTCCGATAAGAGAGGGAGCACCAAATGGGTGACAGTTCCAAAAAACATGCAGGACAAACCAGCATTGACCGATAAAGAGATTGCTCGTCTTGTGCAGTATGGAGTACAAATAGAAAACCACTATAAATTTCCACAGGACATTGAATGGGCGAAAGACAAAGGCGGTCATATTTTCATACTTCAGGCAAGGCCTGTAACTGTAGGTGTGACAACTGAGGAAATTAAAAAGAAAGAAAGGGGAGATTTTATGGAACAGGACATCATCATTCGAGGACTTGGTGTGAGTCCAGGACAGGGTTCAGGAGAGGCAAAGATAATCCTGAAAGTCAAGGACATCTCAAAACTTGAAAAAGGTAAAGTCCTTGTTACAGAAATGACCACTCCTGATTGGGTTCCTGCCATGAAGAAGGCTTCTGCCATTGTCACAAATCTGGGCGGGAAAACCTGTCATGCCGCAATTGTAAGCCGTGAACTCGGAGTTCCCTGTATTGTTGGTACAAAGAACGCCACAGAGGTCATCAAAGATGGCCAGATGGTAACCGTAGAGGGGAAGAGAGGTCTTGTGTTTAAAGGTGCACCTGCTGAGCAAGAGACGGCGAAGACTGTATCGGCACCGGTTGATCTCTCAGCACAAATTATTACCGCTACCAAGGTATATGTTAACCTTTCTATTCCTGAGATTGCGAAAAAAGTCGCCCTGGAAACCAATGCAGACGGTGTGGGTCTCCTGAGAGCAGAACACCTGATGCTCGGCATAGGAAAGCACCCGAGATTGCTTTTGGAGGAAGGCGGTGGGCAGTTAATGGTTGATACCTTTTCCAAGGGCATTGGACAGGTGGCAGAGGCATTCTCCCCACGTCCGATAGTTTATAGGTTCCTCGATTTCAAGCCTGATGAATTTCTTGAGTTAAAAGGCGGAGAAAAATATGAAAGAGGCCATGTGGGACCAAACCCCATGATTGGCTATCGGGGTGAATTCAGATATATGAAAGAGGACGATATTTTCAGGCTTGAGCTCAAAGCGATCAGGCAGGTGAGAGAAACAATGGGTTTCACCAATACCTGGGTAATGGTTCCCTTTGTGAGAACCCTCGGTGTATTTCGCAAGACAGTGCAAATCATGCGTGAAGAAGGATTAGACAACAGGACGAATCGGGATTTCAAACTCTGGATTATGGTGGAAGTGCCGAGTGCCTGCTTCATGATCGAGGAGTTCTGCAAAGAAGGAATAGATGGAGTGAGTTTTGGCACCAATGATTTGACCATGCTCATCCTTGGTGTGGACAGAAATGACGTGTCTGTGCAGGAGCTTTATGATGAGAGAAACCTGGGGGTCCTCAGGGCAATTGCATATACGATGGCAGTATGCAGAAAACACGGGGTGACGACTTCTATCTGTGGACAGGCTCCCAGTGTCTATCCCGATTACCTCGAATTTATGATTCGTAACGGATGTACGTCTCTCTCTGTTAATCCAGATACAGTAGTGTCTTCCAGAAAAATGGTCGCAATGATAGAGCAGAAAATCCAGATGGAAAAGGCATTAGGGTTTGCAACAAAACCAAAGATAGCAGGCATTCCCATGGAAGAGATGTTTTTCTGGAAGAAAGTAGAGTAATGAACCCTTCTCATCGCTATGAAGGTTTAGTGGACTATATTGCCGGAAATTACAGGAATGCAGTTGAGATTGGCATCGGCCATTTTCCTGATGTAGCTTATGCTCTGCTCGATAAAGGTATAAAGGTTTTTGCAACTGACGTGAACCCATACCGCTATAGAGGACTTAAGGTTATTGCGGATGATGTAACAATGCCGGATATTTCTCTCTATGCCGCGACTGAACTTCTCTATTCCCTGAGACCACCTCCTGAGCTTGTTCCCTACATGGAACAGCTTGCAAGAATGCTCTCTGTTGACTTAATTGTAAAGCCACTGGCGTCTGAATACTTAAGTGGACAATTACATCGTAACGGAGATACCACTTTTTCCCTCTGGAGTTCCTCATGAAAAAAGCTACACCGAAGAAGAAGCGTCACTCAAAGAAAAAGGTTATTTACCTTGTCGGTGAAAGCACAGGAGAGACAATCAGCAAAATTGCCAGGGCATCACTGGCACAGTTCAGCCAGGAACATATCGAAGTGAAGAAATTTATTTTGGTTAAGGACAAGCCTCTCATCTCAAGTATCATTAAACAAGCCTCAGAAGATAATGCTCTTGTAGCGTTTAGTATGATTGAGCCTGTTTTAAGGGATTACCTGATACGGGAAGCTGAGCACAGAGGTATAAAGGCAATTGATGTTATAGGTGATTTTATTGTACAGCTATCCATCTTTTTAAAAGAAAAGCCCATGGCAATCCCTGGACGACAGTACATTCTTGATGAAGACTATTACCGAAGAATTGAGGCGATTAACTTTTCAGTAAAACATGACGACGGAAAGATGCCCCATGGTTTAAAACTCGCTGACATTATCCTGGTAGGTCTTTCTCGAACAGGCAAGACTCCTTTGTCAACCTATCTCGCCAACCAGGGATGGAAGGTTGCAAATGTCCCCATTCATCCAGACATGGACCCTCCTGAAGAGCTCTTTCAAGCAGACCAGCGTAAAGTTTTTGGTCTTATCATCAGTGTTGAAAGCCTTGTGAAACTGAGAGAATCGAGATTAAAGCAATTAGGTCTGACACCCTACGCAAAGTATGCAGACCCTGTCAAAATATCCGAAGAAATCGAGTGGAGTAAAACTTTCTTCAAACAGCACCCTCGCTGGAGAGTAGTGGATATTTCTAACCGAGCGATTGAGGAGGCAGCAGCAAGCATTGTGAGTTCGTACCGTACCGGTAAAAAGCCCACGTAACAGACACTATCACTTTCTACCATTCTTCAACCCGTGACACTTAACTTGAAAGCGTAATTGATTTACGCTATAGTTTAAATAAGGAGAACGAATATGAAACATAGAATTGCTTTCTTTTCTTGTTTTGTGAGTATTGTCTTGTTGTGTGCATTCTTCATTCATCCTGCATCTTCAGAAGAACCCCAAAAGACTTCGACCTTAGAAAAGAACAAAACAGAGATAATCGGAAGCCTCGAGAAATTTGAGCATAGCCTAAAAGTAGCGAAAGGATGTATAGATGAAGCTGAAACAGAATCAGAATTGCAGCGCTGCCGCGAGAGCATAAAAGTAAGACACTTTCAAGAAGTCCAGGACAAATTGAATGAAATCGGGTTATCTCCAGATGAGAGAAGGATGAGAAGATTAGTACCGGAAAGGTAATAACTCCTTCCTGTAAGTATGATTTTTTTATTTCACGTCACAATACAACATTTCAAACGGAAATAAATAATACAAGTTTCCATTCTTTATTATTCCTAATTGGACTATTATTTATTTGATTAATAACTTTAAATTGACAAGTGTAGCTTTATGTGATAAAAAATTATAGACAAAACTATCCCGACAAAGCCAAACCCTTCGTGAGAGGGGGGCAGAAAGTCTCGGGTCTTATAAGGAAGATGGCCGAACTACCGAAAGATGAGTCTTTTAGTATGTTCGGTTTTTTTGTTTTATCGAGGTTCGTAAATATTGGATGTTCAGTGAAGAGCATTCAGGAAAGGAGGAGTGTTTATGAAAACAAAATATTATGAAAGAATATTAAAATTGGCTATTTTGTCAATTGTTGTGTGTATTATTATGGGAACGGCCGCATATGGTCAAGTTGTTTACCCAGGAATGGTTTCCTACTGGAAATTTGATGATTGCACAGCTAATGATTATGTAGGAACGAACGACGGAATTATTCATGAAGCAAACTGTACGACGGGAAAGGTAAATAATGCATTGAGTTTTGACGGGATAAATGACTATGTAGAGATACCTGATGACAACAGTTTGGATTTTGCTCCTACTACTTCTCATTTCACATTTGAAGCGTGGATTAATATTGAGAAAGGAGGAGTTTCAATATTAGA
>JAOUJR010000193.1 GCA_029883145.1 Nitrospirota bacterium | reverse complement strand
GGCAGGAATGACAGAACCATATGACTAACATATTTCACCTCAGAGCTGAGCTTTGAGGAATTATTTTGCGACGGGGTTTAGCCATCAACAGATGGGATATCTTTTTTATGCGGCTTCTGATCTATTGCATCATCAAGTATCTTATCCGCCTCTTTCAACCTCATCTCAGCGTACTCTGTATCGCTCAATATATCAATATCCCAGCCTGTAAGCTTCATCGCAAGTCTGACATTCTGACCTTTCCTTCCTATGGCGAGCGAGAGTTGTTGGTCATTCACCACCACCATGGCTGTCTTATCTTCCTCGTTTATCCCTATCCTGTCCACTGTCGCAGGGCTTAATGCCCTCGCAATAAGCATCCTCGGGTCATCTGTCCACGGTACAATATCTATTCTTTCCCCTCTCAGTTCACGCACTATTGACTGTACCCTCGTCCCCTTCATCCCCACACATGCACCTACAGGGTCGATGGATGGATTCTTTGAAAATACTGCAAGTTTTGTCCTTTCACCTGGCTCTCTCACAATATCTTTTATAATGACAAGTCCTTCATGTATTTCCGGAACCTCCATTTTAAACAGAGAGGCAACAAATTGAGGACTGGTTCTGGAGAGCATTATCGCCGGCCCTTTTGTGGTAATCTTCACATCTTCTATAAGCGCCCTGACAGTATCACCCCGCTTAAGGTTCTCATTAGGGAGTGTCTCTCTCACCAGGAGTATGGCCTCAGTCTTCCCGAGATTAAGAAAATATATTCCCTTTTCTTTTCTCATCACCACACCGCTCACCACCTGCCCTGCCTTGTCTTTGAACTCATTGTAAATTGCATCTCTTTCTGCTTCCTTCACCCTCTGGAAAATAACCTGCTTTGCTGTTTGAGCGGCAATCCTGGAAAATTCATGGAGGTCTAACGGGATATTCACCACATCTCCTTCAACTGCTTCGGGAGATATTTTCCGAGCCTCTTCAATAGATATCTCTTCATTATTATCCACGACTTTCTGGACAATCTTCTTCTTTTCAAAAGCAAAAATATTGCATGTTTTCTGGTCTATAGTGAGATCTATGTTTGTCCTTCCTCCAAACTTCTTCCTCGCAGCAGAAAGGAGGGCATACTGCAACGCATCAATCAAGATCTCCCTTGATATCCCTTTTTCCCTGCTTATCTGGTCTACCATGTAGCAGAGTTCTTTTGTCATTTCAACTCTACCTCCAGCCGTGCCTTTGCGATCTTCTCAAATGGTATCATTACCTCACGTTCATGAACCAAAAGACGTATAAGACCTTTACTCACCTCAATAATCCTGCCTAAAAAAAAATTCTGGTTTTCTATTTTTTCTTTCGTTATTATCCGGGCAAGTTTACCCATACTTTTCTCAAAATCCTTTATATCCTTTAATGGCCTGTCAAGACCTGGTGACGAAACCTCAAGTGTATATGACCTCGGAACAGGGTCTTCAACATCAAGAAGAGCCTCAAGGCTTCTGCTGAAACTCTCACAGTCACCAAGGGTAACTCCGCCTTCCCTGTCAATAATAACCCTGAGCAGTAACTTGCCTTTTCCGAACAATTCAACATCAACTACTTCAATCCCAAGCCCATCTGCAACCTGGTTTGCCAGTTTTAACACCTTCTTTTTTACATTTTCAATCATAAAAATCACTTTACAAGTCGTAGACCTTACAGGTCATAGACCCTATGGGTCATAGACCATTAAAACAAAAGAGTGGAACGATCCACTCTTTCAATCAAAATCCAGATAGAATATACATTACTATAGCAGCTTTTTATTGAAAAAGCAAATTTTGGGGTAGGTGGGAAGTTATAGTTGAGATCATACTTGTCCAAAATAAAATTTCTTGTACAGCATATGGCAGATGAAAGAGAGGACAAAATAGTATATGTCATTTAATTTGTCATTCCTGCGGAGGCAGAAATCCAGTATTTTCGGTATTTTTCACAGAGCTACATTCCTGGATTCCCGCTTTCGCGGGAATGACGAGGATGGAAGGCTGTTCTGGACAGCATTTGTAAACAAAGGGAACCTGATTTTAGAATTGTTTCAAATCTGTACAAAAGTTATTAAATTTCAAGATGTTATTTTTTAAGGGATGGGCTTTTCAGATTATTTTGGACAGCAATGAGTTCAGATAGAAATTAAAAATAAAAAGGGCGGGTCGCCACTGACTTGATCAGGGGGACCCGCCCTTAAATCACCACCCTCTCCCTAACCCTCCCCCATCGAGGGGGAGGGACGGGTAGGAGCACTACGAGTTAGAATCTTAGGTCTAAGCCATGAACAACCAGATTGATCGTCTTATCAGCAACTCCACTAAATCCACTCGTGGCATAGTAATCGCCAGGGTTAAATGTAGCGGCTGTTATAAAATAACTCAGGTTCTTTGCGAGCTTGTATGATCCGGTAAAGTCAACCTCTGTGCCCATATCCTTTTTCTGTCCAGCCGTCCATGCCTTTGTTGCCCTGAGGATATAACCATCGAGAGAGAGGCTGAGGTCCTTTGTAGGTTTTACATCCATACCGATATTGTAGTAAGTGGTATTGGCAATACCTGTAGTTCTGATATTACCAGTAATCGACTGGTTATTAGCTGCTGTTCTTGTTGCACGCTCATAGATCTGGGTGTAGTTAGGAAATCTTGCAATGAAGCTCTGTGTATCCATTCCTACAAGTGTCTGGAATTCCTTGTTTTTGTTGTCAGTTGCATCAGAATCACCACTGCCCATTGCAAAGGATGCCCTGAGATTTACTGGATCGACCTTGTAGCCAAGCTTTGCAAAGATTCCATAGCCGCGGAACTTTTGATCTTCAGCGGCGACAAGACCATCCATCTTTCCAAACTGGAGGTCACCCTCTACTGCATAGCTTAAACCAGTAACCTTACCATTTGCATGTACTCCGAGGTTCTGGAAATTAAGGGATTTATAAACAGGAGGAGCTGCACCGGCGTCACTATGAATCAGTGTGTAGTTCAGACCCAATGTGTTGTTCTTGTCGAGCTTGTAAGTACCAAGTAAGACATAGCCATCAATATCATCCCGGTGAATTTTATAGTCTCCTTCAGCGAGTTTTGCTGTAAGAGCTGCTATGGAAAGCTCTTTTGTTGGTGCAACGAATACAAGAATCGCATCATCGCCAAACCTCTCATGTCTCAGGAACTGTTTTTCACCGAGTGCCAATAGCTGATGACCTGCCTTTATACCAGCCGGAACACCAATGAGACCCGAACCACTATACTGTATCCACGCCTGGCGGAAAAGAAGTTCTGCATAAGGTTTTGTGTCGTGATTACCCCAGAAGAAAATACCGCTGGTACCCGCCATGTTATTGGATGTCTCAAGTTCTAAAAAGCCCCGGACATTTTCAGACACCTTTGCATCAACAGTGAGGAATACATTCGTGGTGTATGCGGCAGCGGATTCTGCATTTGCGGGCAGGTTTGCTGAAAGGTTATCCACATACCATCCCCTTGCCAGTATCCTACCACCGAGGGTAATCTGAGTTGTTCCCTTTGCCACTACTGCCTGAGTATCTGATGGGATCTCAGCAGTGATGGCAAAGGCGCTGGTGGCAAAGCCAAGCACAAACATCAAACCTAAAAATAACGCTAAATATCTTCTCACTCCTAAACCTCCTTACTTAAAGGATTCCATCCGCCTATGGCGGACTTACTTTCTTCAATATTTAACCTATTCATCACCTCCTCTGAAAAGGATTTACCCGCCCATGACGGACTTACTTTCTTCAATATTTAACCTATTCATCACCTCCTCTGAAAAGGATTTACCCGCCCATGACGGACATTTTGCATAAATTGATGAGTCCATCCTTCGGAATATTCGCATTGGTTATATCTATCATTCTATAAAAATTTTGTCAAGGAGATTTTTGCGTTTGTGTAATGTCAAAACTTACGCAAAATAATCTACGTAATTAAATTATTGAATTTTCCTGAAAAGGTTTTACCCGCCCATGACGGACATTTTGCATAAATTGATGAGTCCATCCTTCGGAATATTCGCATGGATTATATCTATCATTCTATAAAAATTTTGTCAAGGAGATTTTTGCGTTTGTGTAATGTCAAAACTTACCAGCCTGTTGAAAAACTCTTCTAACAAAATTATCCCAATCAAGAATACATCATGATAGACTATTGCAACTTCTTTATTAAGGAGGTGCAATTGTTAGGAGAAAAACAAAGAGAAGAACCGATG
>JAOUJR010000191.1 GCA_029883145.1 Nitrospirota bacterium | reverse complement strand
CCCATAGAATGAATCAAATAATAGGCTACATCTATGCCTTCAAGAGCTTTTCGGAGAGATTCTCTATCAAAGGTGCTGCCCTCGAAAATTTCCACCCGGCCTCTGTGCTTGTCCCGGATCTTTCTTTCGTTCCTGACGAATAAGCGAACTTGAAGACTTTTATCTTCTAGGAGTCTTTCCTTGAGCCTTCTTCCGATATAGCCAGTAGCGCCTGTTAAAAGCACTTTCATGATCTCAACTCACTTATTTTGCCCATCTCATCCTCTTCTTGTTCTTACAAAATCATGGGATTGATATCAGAATCGGTAAGTTACGCCAGCGATTACGAAATGGATTAGGGCAAAATTGTATACTTCTTCCACATTGGCGCCTCCTTCAAGGATTCTGTATCCAGCTTTCAGCGTAAAGTCTTCATTTAAATGAAGCTGTAAAGCCAGCAAGATATCTTCGGCCCGTCCTTGAGATGCAGCAAGAGCATCGCCGTCCAATAGTAAGCTCAATTTTTTGGCAAAAAACCATTCAAGACGAAAGTTTATGAGCGGTACAAAGCCTACATTTGTTTTTTCTGACTTTTTGTTATTTCCTTCGACACTGACGGCAGCGTCCCTTATCTTGGCAGTGAATCCAAAGCCAAGCCTCAAATTTTCTTTTCTTACAAAGTCATATCGATAGGTCAGACGGTAAGAATTAAAGCGGTAAACAGCCTTTAGTGGTGTATCAGCAGGAAAATCTTCCTCATAAAATCTGATTGATTTGTTAATCCTACCTGAAGCATTTAGGCTCAGGGGAGCCACAAGAACAGATATAGTGTGTTTTGAACCTATTTGATATCCCAACCGCAACCTGATGAAAAGGCTGGAGTCTGTTTTTAGGTCTTTTGAGAGGGAGAATTCAGTACCTGTATCTCTAGGTATTCTCACATTATTATATCCGCTGAACCCCAATCCTGTTTCCACGTCGACAAACCACTGAGAATACC
The DNA here is from genome assembly GCA_029883145.1 of Nitrospirota bacterium. Lineage (GTDB taxonomy): Bacteria > Nitrospirota > Thermodesulfovibrionia > Thermodesulfovibrionales > SM23-35 > VGWZ01. The sequence goes on along the minus strand of JAOUJR010000191.1, from coordinate 3,265 downwards.
CATTCGAAAATATTGATAATATGAGAATTGCCAAGAAAATATAAATATTTATTCTTCTTTTCTTCATGGATGACCTCCTGAAGAGTTGAGCATTATAGAACAATTTGCTTGATTGTCAAATTACTTATTAGGGCAAAGGCAGTATGTGTCTGTCTCTGCTCAACTTGACAGTTTTTTTCTTTTAGAAACTTATTACAATTAGCAGAATAAACAAAAATTGTATCATACTTCCGTATATAATTAATATAATACCGATAAAGAAAATGAAGAACGAGCGCATAAGGATATTAAAACAAGGAGAAGAAAAATCCGGACCAATAATCTACTGGATGAGCCGTGACCAGCGGACCCATGATAATTGGGCGCTCCTCTTTGCACAAGAGATGGCGATTAAGCAAAAAGCATCTCTGGGGGTAGCTTTCTGTCTGGTCCCCCAATTTCTCGGAGCTACTATCAGACAATATGGTTTTATGCTCCAGGGCCTCCAGGAAACTGAGAAAAACCTAGAAGCAAAAAATATTCCTTTTTTTCTACTTACAGGCTCACCCGAAGAGGGGATAGCGAAATTTGTGTCTCAACACGAGGTTGGTACTCTCATAACTGACTTTGATCCATTGCGCCTGAAAAGAGCATGGAAAAAAGGTGTGTTGAATAGGATTGACATTCCTGTTTATGAAGTGGATACACATAATATCGTTCCCTGCTGGATAGTCTCGCCCAAACAGGAGTTTGCAGCCTATACCTTCCGTCCAAAAGTGAAACGTCAGTTGAGTGAATTTTTGGATGAGTTTCCAAAACTCAAGAAACATCCTTTTTCATGGAAAAAAAAAGTAGAACAGACAGACTGGAGCAGAGTGAAAAAGGGCCTGAAAATCGATAGAAAGGTTTTAGAAGTTGACTGGATTAAGCCAGGCGAGAAGGCAGCACGTTTAATGCTGAATCAGTTCATAGAGCATAGGCTTTCAAAATACGACGTTAAGAGAAATGATCCAAATATCGATGGCCAATCAAGTCTTTCCCCTTATCTTCACTTTGGCCAGATTTCTGCCCAGAGGATTGTACTTGAAATACAAAAAAAGAGCATAAGCGCCAGCGAACAAGAAGCATTCTTGGAAGAACTCATCGTGAGGCGGGAACTCGCAGATAATTTCTGTTTTTACAATGAGCTTTATGACAATTTTATAGGCTTTCCTGATTGGGCAAAAAAGACGCTCAATGAGTATCGGCACGACAGAAGGGAATATATTTATTCCCTTGACCAGTTTGAAAAGGGTCAGACACATGATGTCCTATGGAATGCTGCTCAGAAGGAAATGGTAAAATCCGGTAAAATGCACGGCTATTTGAGAATGTACTGGGCAAAAAAAATATTGGAGTGGACAGAGACTCCAGAAGAGGCTCTAAGAATTGCAATCTTTCTTAATGATAAATATGAACTTGACGGCAGAGACCCAAATGGCTATGTGGGCATCGCTTGGTCTATAGGCGGAGTGCATGACCGCGCCTGGTTTCCAAGACCAATTTTCGGAAAAATCCGTTACATGAGTTACAAGGGAACCCAATCAAAATTTGATGTGAAAGCCTATATTAAAAAAGTCAATAGTCTGTAATCGGCAAACCTTTCAAAAGTAAATCTATATATTTTTTATGTTTAAATAGTTGATGAAGGACAAAACTCAGACTATGAAAAAAAATGAAGCTTTTATATGAGCAAAGATTTCATCCAAACAACAAAAGCTCCGCTAAATCCCCCCAACATCGGTCCCCAGATAACTTCAAGGACAGTAAGCTTCAAGCTCCAATCTTTAAAGAGAGCATAATTTGTTACTCCATAAACAGTAATCGCCAAAATTCCAGCAATTGCACCAATCAACATCGCTTCCTGATAATTTACTTTTTGAACTTTATATAAAACCAAAAATACAATACACGTAACGACCAAGACTTGAGACAAAATACCAGCAAAGGGATTAAAAGCCATTTTGTCGCCACTCATGCGGGCAAGCGGCTTTATTCCTTCAGAATATGCCCTTTTGAAAATTCCCAAATGCCAGATAACGTCTATCAAGCTCGTAAAGGCAAAAGATAAAAGCCAAACCAAAAAATAGCGAATAATATTCATTTGAACTCTCCTTTTCTTTAATAAAACTCATAAAGAATTTTACTGCTTTTTAGAAAACCATGGGAAAAAGGCGCTTGTCCTTTTTGCATATTCCTCAAACTCTTTATTACCGGTATATTTTTTTTCTAACATCTTAATCCCTGAAACTCTCAAAAGAAGAAATGTGATCATCAGCGGGCTTACAATAGCTGTCCAACCGTTTCTCACAGAAAGAGCAATCAGGAAGATTCCCCACCACATTGCAGTCTCTCCAAGATAATTAGGATGACGAGTATACCTCCACAACCCTTGAGTCATAATTTTTCCCTTATTTTCTGCTTTTCTCTTGAATTTCGATAGTTGATAATCTCCCACAGCCTCGAAAAAGAATCCTTTCAGCCAGATAATAAGCCCAAGTATATCAAGAAACACGATTCCCGTTTCTTTAGAATGATTAATAAGAATCACCGGATAGGCAATGATTAAAAGTAGGAATCCTTGAAGCATATAAATCTGGAAAAAGCTTCTGATAAAAAACCACTTTCTCCAATCCTTTCTCCATTGCGCATACCGGAAATCTTCGCCTCTTCCCTTGTTTCTGATGGCTATATGTGTTGCCAGTCTTGTTCCCCATATAAAAATCAACGCAGTTACAAGAATATGGCGAGTAACGAATTCGGTCTCCAGAAAAAAAGTCAAAATTGCGACCCATATGAAACCGATTCCCCAAGCAATGTCGACGATAGAGTTATCCTTTTTTATCCATGCGAGCATATAAATAAGCGACATATAAAGAAAAACGCAGATGGCTGAATAAAGTATAGAATTAAGCATCCTAACAACTCATTGTATCGGTTTATAAAACTCCAATCTCTCTCGAGTGAAATACTCGATACTATACTTTAAGTGAGATTTATTCAAACATAAGCGCAATTCCGACAGCACCGATTCCGTTGTGAACGCCTATCACAGGTGATATATCCACGATATAAGCCGGATTCCGGTGCAAGGATTCCTTTATTTTTTCCGCATACATCTCAGCCCGCCCGTAGTTTTGGGCATGAACAATCGCGTAATTCCAGAGCTTCTCTTTATCGGCCATATCTTTTATCATCCGCATAATTTTTTTCATATTGCCTCTTCGACTGAATGACTTGCCAAATG
>JAOUJR010000192.1 GCA_029883145.1 Nitrospirota bacterium | reverse complement strand
GTCAGTATCCCGATAAGTTTTCCTTTTTCTGTCACAGGGACACCTGATATCCTATATTTTTCCATGAGGGACATCGCCTCTGAGATAGGTGCATCCTGTGAAATTGTTATAGGATCGAGTATCATCCCGCTTTCAGACTTTTTTACCTTGTCTACCTCTGATGCCTGCCTTTCCGGAGTCATCGCTCTGTGAATAATTCCAATACCGCCCTCACGAGCTATAGCGATTGCAAGATTTGCTTCTGTCACCGTATCCATTGCAGCACTTAATAGCGGAATATTGATTTTTATATTCCGTGTGAGCATAGTTTTTAAGTCAACTTCTTTTGGAAGGACTTCTGATTTGGAAGGAATAAGGAGCACATCGTCAAAGGTTAACCCTATTTTTAATACATCATGGAGCATTGAATACCTCTAAAATTTTTAATAATAGTAACATTTTAATATCTTATAACGCAATTGACAAACATTTTCTCCTTGACAGCATTATTGTTTTTTAATTATATTGATGCCGAATCCTTTTACTGAAAAAGAGAACGATTCCTTATATGGGGAATATTTCTTGTGAAAAGGGGCTCTGTAAGGGCCTATAATGTACTGGCATATTATTTGATTCCTGATTTTCAGGATTATGAAAGGGGGTGAATGAGAGTGAGGTCATGGGCAGTAGTAATAGGATTAATTGCAGCATTGGCTCTGGTAACATCAGCTTTTGCGGGGATGACTGTCAACGAATACAAGAATAGCACTTTCGGAAAAGTTATTTTTGATGGAAAACTTCACAACGATAAACTCGGTCCTGGTAAATGTGCGGAATGTCATAAAATGCCAGAGGGTGTTCCTTTTGCTATGAAGAAGCAAGGTACGGAGGGCTCAGCGAAGATTACATCAGCAGATCATATGTCCGGTAAGTACTGTGGAATATGTCATAATGGCACAAAGGCATTTGCGATGTATTCACCAGATTTTTCAACCTGTGCAAAATGCCATAAACCAGCAGCTCAAGGAAAGCCAGCTGAGGCACCAAAACCAGCAGCTCAAGGAAAGCCAGCTGAGGCACCAAAACCACCAGCTCCATAGACAAGCCAATAGGCAAGAGGGGCGTAGATTTAAACTATGCCCCTCTTACATAAATTTTAAATCCTTGTAAGCCACGATTCGTATTTCTTATTCTTTCCCCTGACAATATCAAAAAATATTGACTGAAGTTTTTTCGTTATCTTACCCGGTTTCCCATTGCCAATTGACCTGCCATCGACTTCTCGTATAGGTGTAACCTCAGCAGCGGTACCGGTGAAAAATGACTCATCAGAAATATATACTTCGTCTCTTGTAAACCGTTCCTCGGATACCTTCACACCTTCATCCTGTGCAATCTCGATAATACTGTTTCTTGTAATGCCTTCAAGTATCGAAGTGAGGGGAGTAGTTTTTAGTATCCCATTTCTTACTATGAAGATATTCTCGCCGCTTCCCTCAGATACATATCCTTCTGTATCGAGCAAAAGGGCTTCATCAAATCCACATGAAATCGCTTCTTTTTTTGCAAGCTGTGAATTTATATAATAGCCGCATACTTTACCTCTCGTCATGTTTGCATTCACATGATTTCTAATAAATGATGAAGTCTTAACTCCGATGCCTTCTTTTAGCCCTTTATCTCCCAGATAGGCTCCCCATGACCATACTGCAATAGCGACATTAATAGGATTTTCCTTTGGGTAAAGACCCATTGCGCCATAACCTATGTAAACAATCGGTCTTATATAGCATTCTTTTATTTTATTCACCCGAACTGTTTCGATAATGGCGTTTTTAATCTCTTTCTGTGAATAGGGAATTTCAATCAGGAATATGTGGGCTGAGTTAAAAAGTCTTTCTATATGCTCATCAAGCCTGAATATCGCAGGTCCTTCCTTTGTCTCATAGCATCTTATCCCCTCAAAAACGCCAAGGCCATAGTGGAGGGTATGGGTTAAGATATGCACATTGGCATTATCCCAATCTACGAATTTCCCGTCCATCCATATTTTTTTTGTTTTTGGAATCATGGTCTGTTATTTATACCAATAGAGCGTAAATAAAGTCAATTACATCTTTTCAGGTGCATTTACGTCGAGTATTTCAAGCCCGTCCAGAAGGACAATCCTTATGGCCTCACATAAGGCGAGTCGTGCTCTGCTCATTTCACTCTCTTCGGTAATTACCCTGTATTTATTATAATAAGGGTGAAACATTCCTGAAAGTTCCTGCAAATAGAATGTAATCCTGTGTGGCTCATGGGCATTTACTGCGCCCTCAAATATCATCGGATAGGTGAGGAGCTTCCTCACAATCCTGAGTTCCTCATTGCTGGATAATAGTCCGAGATTTGTATCGTAAAGATTATCTGTGTTGATATCTTTTTCTTTTGCATGAGTAAATATACTGTTAATCCTCGCATTTGCATATTGAACGTAAAAGACAGGGTTTTCTGAAGATTGAGCCTTTGCGGCCTCGAGGTCAAATTCAAGGTGGCTGTCAGGTCGTCTCGTAAGGAATATAAACTTTGTTGTATCTGCTCCTACCTCGTCTATGACTTCTCTCAGGGTTATAAATTCACCTGCCCTTTTTGACATCTGAACAGGCTTACCGCCTCTCAGGAGGGTGACCATCTGTACGAGTAATACCTTTAATTTTTCCTTAGGATAGCCAAGTGCCTCGATAACTGCCTTCACCCTCGGAATATAACCGTGATGGTCTGCACCCCATATATCAATCAACTCATCATATTTTTTTTCTACCTTTTGCCTGTGATATGCAATGTCAGAAGTAAAATAGGTATATTCGCCATCCTGTTTGATGATAACCCTGTCTTTATCGTCTCCAAAAGAAGTTGCCTTAAACCAGATGGCTCCGTCTTTTTCGTATATAAATCCCTTTGTTTTCAGGTCGTCAATAGCCTTTTCAACATCACCTTTATTGTAAAGTTCCCTTTCACTCTGCCATGTATCAAAAATGATATTGAAATCCGTTAAATCTTTTCTGATATCCGAGAGCATCATTTTGTAGGAATAGTCAGTAAAAAAATCAGATACCTCGTCAAAACCTTTCTGGAGATATTTTCCCCCTTCTTCTTTCATTATTGCGTTTGCGATCTCCTCTATATATCCGCCTCTGTACCCTTCTTCTGGAAAGGGATATTCTATTCCAAGCATTTGTTGATAACGGGCAAATACAGATAAGCCAAGGAGTTTTACCTGTTTTCCTGCGTCGTTTATGTAAAATTCTCTTTCGACTTTATAGCTGGCAGCTTCGAGAAGGTTTGAGAGGGCTGCACCAGTTGCAGCACCTCTTCCGTGTCCGAGATGGAGTGGGCCTGTTGGATTTGCACTTACAAATTCGATCTGAACCCGTTTGTCTTTCCCGATGTCATATCGCAAAAATCTGCTTTTATCCTGTATCAGATTTTTAAGCTCTGAGTAGAGGTATTTTTTTGAAAATGTAAAGTTGATAAATCCAGGACCGGCAATATCTATCTTTTCAAACACGGTTTTATCTTTAATGGAGTTTATAATTTCTTCTGCAATTTTCCGCGGGGGCTTCTTTACAATGGCTGAAAGTGCCATTGCAACAGGTGTTGCCATATCTCCAAAAGACTCTTTTTGAGGTATCTCTATCTCGATATGAGGGGGTGTTTCAATGCCGAGTGTTTTCAGTGCATCTTCAATTATTTTTACAAGGTCTTTTTTCATAGAGTTAAGTTTAAACAGCGTATGGAGTTAAAGTCAATTGATGGGCTTGTTTTTAATGGATTAATTCCCCGTAGTCTTGCTACAGGTTTGTTACTGTCATTGCGAGCGAAGCGTGGCAATCTATTCATTTGGGATTGCTTCGTCAGTCGTATCGACTTCCTCGCAATGACAGTACGACTGTTTGTGCTTCAATGCATGGTTAGTTCATTTAAAATCTCATCCTCACTCTATAGCTAAGCTTCATCTCTTTGTCTTTAGGAACTGGAATATTAAACTCAGCGGTGAAGGCTTCAGTCTTTGTATAGTCATGTGATGAATTGAGCATCTTCCAGTCTCCTGGTATCGGCTCAACAACCCTCACCACAACATCTTCCTTTTTGTGGTTCCTGAGGGAAATTTCGAAAGCTGCCTCATAGGTGTCATAGGCGATCTTTTTCCAGTCCATCTGTTTTCTGCTCCCCACCACATCAAAGGCATCTCCGAGCTTGATCCTCACTTTTTCATCTTTAGG
>JAOUJR010000190.1 GCA_029883145.1 Nitrospirota bacterium | reverse complement strand
ACCATCGTGGTATGTTACATCGCATATGAGCTCATCAATATCAACTCCGAAAAGATTCCCTTTCCGAAGTCTTGCTTTTGCTTTCCCTGAAATAGTGGGAATCTGACCTTGTATCTCGCCATGAAAGTCAACAGATCCTTCTACCTGTTCCTTTACATTGAGTAATTCCATTAGAGCCTGGATATAGAAATCACCTTTCAGCTTTAAATCTATAAATACGTCCTCAAGACGCTGAAAACTTTCAGTTTTTATCTCACCGTGAGCAGAAATGATTCCCTCGCCTTTTTGTTTAAGATGGAATATTTGTTTCACTGAATCAACAATCAGATCTAATTGGGCCTTGAGCATGCTTTTCCCCTCTTGATAAAAACCTTCTGCCTTGAACTGAGTGCCATATGAACCGATTTCAAGATTTTTTATCTCCATGATATTCTTCTTGAAAACTGTTGAAGCATGCAGGTTACCTGTGAGTGCAGGCCAATCCTCCCTTTGCATGTTAAATTCCTTTATGTCCACTCTGAGCCTCGGATTTTTCCCTAAAACTATTTCACTCTTGAGGCCTTTTACATTTATGAAGCTTTTTGAATCTTTATCAACAAAAGAAACAACACCATCAACTACTTCAACTACTTTAATTTCGACTTTAATTGAAGGTTTTCTCTCCTTTTTGAGATAGGTTTTGATATTTTGTACTATCTCATCAACTTGTTCTCTCCTTGTTGATACATCAAATTCTTTAATGGCAAGCCTGTGAATTGTAAGATGCCTGCTGAATAACCCTGAAAGGCTTAGATATCCCTTCACCCTGTTGGCAAGAAGTATCTTGCGTCCATCTTCATCAAAGACCTTCACACCTTTTGCTTCTATAAAAAGTGGAAATATGTTAATGTAAATTTTTTGTGCAATGACCTTTTGTCCTAATGCAATCTCTAACTCAGGAAGTATAAGCTTCTTGAGAATATTTGATACGTGTGGACCTCTTGAGACAAAGGTGACAAAGCCAATGAGAATGGCAATACAAAACAGGTATAAAACCCATTTCAGCCTTCTGTTTTTTGTATTTCTGGTCACCTTATCCATGTTCATAGTCTTACAGATTCTAAATTTTACCACTATATTGTATTAAATTGAACCGTTCTAATTCTAAAAATTTAGATTTGCTCTTTGATTAATGAACTTTTTCAGTATTTTTTCATCACAATAAACCTGCAAACATAATAACGCATAAAAGACCATAGCATGATGATTTTGGGTTGTAACACTTGATTGTGATATAATCTCTCATGCGCGTGATAATTGTAGGTGCAGGTGAAGTAGGATATCAGATAGCCAAGTTTCTCTCCTTTGAGGCTATAGAGGTTGTTGTAATTGATAAGGATAGAGGCAAACTAAAGAGGGTTGTTGAGGAGCTGGATGTCGCTGTTATAGAGGGCGAAGGGGGGAGCCCTTCAACCCTGAAAGAAGCAGGTGCAGATAAGGCAGATATCCTCCTCGCTGTCACTGATAAGGACGAGACAAATATGATTGCTTGCCTCCTCGCAAAGGTGTTTAATATTCCGCGCAAGATCGCCAGGATAAGGAACCCTGAGTATTTCAAGAACGAAAAACTCCTCAGCAGGGAAAATCTTGACATAAACCCAGCAATTAATCCAGAGCTTGAGCTCGCAAAGGCAATAGTGAGGCTTCTTGAAGTACCCCTTGCAACAGATGTTGAAGATTTTGAGACCGGTCTCGTAAAAGTCATCGGCTTTAAGGTTCCCGAGAAGACCCCCTTAATCGGGAAATCCTTAAAGGACCTGGGCGCATCCTTAAATAAAAAGTTTCTTATAGGGATAATCGAGAGGGAAGAGAAAACAATAATCCCTACGGGCAGGGATGTCATTAAAGAGGGTGACATAATCTATATCCCCGTGAAAAAAGGAGAGATAGAAAATACAATAGCATTGTTTGGAGTGCCAGCAAAACCTGCAAAAAAGATCATGCTGCTCGGAGGAGGGAGAGTAGGATATTACATTGCATCTACTGTAGAGATCAGAGCAGACGTAAAAATTATCGAGAAGGATGAAGAGAGGTGTAAATTTTTAAGCAGGAACCTTAAAAAATCACTGGTACTTCATGGAGACGGAGAAGACAAGAAATTACTTATAGAAGAAAATATAGGTGATATGGACGTATTCGTAACTGTCTCCAATAATGACGAGTTAAATATCATGTCATCAATTCTTGCGAAAAAATTAGGGGTTCAAAAGACCATAGCGATTGTAAACAAAACAGACTATATTCCTCTCGCCCATAGCCTCGGCCTTCAGGCTGTCCTCAGCCCGAGGCTTATCACAGCAAGTACCATTCTACGGTATGTGAGGAGAGGAGATATCCTATCTTTAACTGCAATAGCAGACGATAAAGCAGAGATAATCGAGGCAAGGATTGGTAATACATCTCAACTCATCGGTAGGACACTAAGGGAAGCACAACCAAAAGCATCCATAATAGGTGCGATTATTAGGGATGAGGAAGTCATTATTCCTTCAGGTTCCGATAAAATAATAAAGGATGATAAATTAATTATTTTCACCCTTCGAGAATCAATCAAGGAAGTAGAAAAAATCTTAACATGAAGTCCTCCCTGAACGATGAATATTAGAGTAATACTGAACGTCATAGGAATTGCCCTTATATTCATATCTTTTTTCATGATATTCCCTGTGATTATTTCGCTCATTTATAAACAATCAGACACCATTACGCTTGCCATTTCATTTTTTATTACCCTCATTTCAGGTTCCTTGCTTTTCTTTCTCACGCATAAACACAAAAGAGAGGAGATAAGACACAGAGATGCATTTATTATCGTAACCTTCACCTGGATCATGATGTCTTTTTTTGCTTCCATTCCCTTTATGCTCTCAGGGACATTTCATTCCTTCACCGATGCCTATTTCGAATCTATGGCTGGCTTTACAACAACCGGCGCCTCTGTTCTCAAGGATTTTGAAGTCATGCCAAAGGGTATTATGTTCTGGAGATGCATGACACAATGGATAGGAGGGATGGGCATCATAGTTTTTGCCCTCGCTATCCTTCCCATGCTTGGAACAGGCGGCATGCAACTTTTTAAAGCAGAAGTGCCCGAAGTCAGCGTTGATAAACTGAGACCTCGATTTATCGATACCGCTAAGGCACTCTGGTTTATTTATTTTGCCCTTACCTCCATAAATGCTGTCCTATTAATGGCTTTCGGGATGGACTTCTATGACGCCATATGCCATGCATTCACCACAATGGCAACAGGAGGTTTTTCAACGAAGAATGAAAGCATGGCTTACTTCAAAAGTCCTCCCATTGAATACATAACGAGCTTATTTATGTTCCTCGCAGGAGTAAACTATTCTCTCTATTTCTATGTCTTCAAAGGAAAGTTATCGGGGTTATGGAAAAGCAATGAGTTCAAATTTTATCTCACCGTCACAGCAATTGCTACACTTTTAATAACGATAAGCGTATGGACGTCATCCAGCAGTTCCATAATTGATTCTTTCAGATATTCCCTTTTTCAGGTTGTATCCCTTATGACAACTACAGGATATGCTACAGCAGATTTTGAGAAATGGACGTCTTTTGCACAGATAATCCTTGTAACAGTTATGTTTTTTGGCGGTATGATCGGCTCAACAGGTGGAGGCATTAAACAGGTGAGGATTCTTCTCATGCTCAAACAGGGCTACAGAGAGATGTATCAACTGATTCATCCCAGGGCAATAACAACTGTTAAACTTGATGATAAGTTTTTAGATAAAGAAGTCTTGGGAAGCATATGGGGATTTGTCTTTCTGTTTTTAGGGGTATGTATTATAGCAACCATAGGCATGGCAGCCGTTGGAACAGATATCATTACATCAGCGACAACTGTTATATCTGCAACATGTAATGTTGGCCCGGCTCTTGGTGATGCTGGACCTGCTGAGAACTATGCGTCGATTCCTGATGCAGGGAAGTGGATTCTTATCTTTTGTATGCTCACAGGGAGGCTTGAGGTCTATACAGTGTTAATACTCCTTATCCCTCATTTCTGGAAAAAATAGCTTTATTCCTCTTTACAAATGTTTTCAATCATGTCTTTATTGCGCTTTTGTATTAAAGAGGATGTTTATTTTGATTTGGATTTCTTTGACAACGAGGGGAAAGGTAAGGGGTCAAGTCGCACGGTCTATTAGTACTGGTAAGCTCAATGCATCACTACACTTACACTTCCAGCCTATCGACGTGGTAGT
>JAOUJR010000189.1 GCA_029883145.1 Nitrospirota bacterium | reverse complement strand
AAACTTTTCCTATATTCCTGTCTTAATTGCTCTTTAGGTTTTCTTCTAGGTGGATTTTTTTGAAATTTCTTGGTCAATGTTATATCACTTTTGCTTGAAAGTTTAATTCAGAATTCTTGATGTCTCCAATCTCCGCAAGGAAAGTCGATCCTGTGATATCATTGACGCCATCAATCGATCTGATGATATCCAGTTCTTCGATCCTTAGCGATTCACAGGTCTCTATCAGGACATCGGTAATCCGCTCGTTTTTTTCCTGAAGGTACAGAAGTGTCGATATCTTCTCAGAGAGTATGAGTTCCTTCGCAGCACCGGATGAGGCGACAGAAGTATTTGCAGCTGCAATTATGTCGTCAACAGAAACCGTGACGCGCTTCCGTTTCTCATCGGGGCAGATAAGTGCCTTCGCGATATCCCTCTGCTTCGCAACCCGCACCAGCCGTGCCGAAGGAAATTGCCTGAGAAAATGCAGCATCGTTTCTCCATAAGGGCTGCAGAACTTCTCCAACTCAGGGAATGTGCCCTGGAGCAGTCTCTTAATGTCGTTCTTCATTCCGGATATCAGAACTGTCAGGGATTCTCGCTCCCTCGAAAGGTCTTTAATATCCTGAGTATTCTGTGAGAATGCTATTGCGGAGAGAGATTTCTCATTCGCAAGCAGAAACTGTGCTATTGTCTGTGCATCCTTTTTGTCCGTCTTCGTCTTGCGCAAAGACAGCCGCGCAAAATTAGTAATCAGGAGGGGATTTACTACCACACAGGAAATTCCCTCCGAGGAGAGGAATGAAAAGAGATTGATGTGATAACATCCAGTTGACTCCATAGCTGCAGTTATCTCTGTTATGTTCTCGTTGCATTTCATCATCGCTTTTAACAGTTCTGAGAAACCTCCGGCATTCATAGCAAACCTTAAATAGAAGAGCTTCTTCCCGTTCTTATCAACCCCCTGAGCAGTCGAGAAATCTTTGGATACATCTATGCCGACAAATACTTTGGACAAGACGATACCTCCTTTTCATTGATAAATATATGAGGGCAGGAATGCCTCCCAACCAAACCTCCATCGTGACAAGGGCTCACAGGCCCAACCAACTTATCATGATTTTGGGAGACAGGGAACACACTACAAAAAGGGTTCTTGGACCCAGGTGGAACTTGCGTCCTCCTGCCTCTTTGATGAACAGGTAAAACCCATCCATCTATCCTTTATACCATTTTTAATCAGTAGGAGGTGGAGGTGATACCCGGCACTCTTCAAATTCAATTTTGAGCAGCATAAAAAACCCACGTAGTACAGATTGAAACAAATGCTATCGATGGATTTGTGCCTCAATCTATTCATTTTCAAATAAAATAAACACGAGTCTTCAAATGGCTTCTATTTATTTCTATTTGAAAGACTCCCTTTGCTCAAAGCCCGATAGTATTTACTACAGAATGAACTCCTCAAAGGTTTCGATTTTAATCCGGTGTTTATAAGCAGGTGAAGTCTTGCCAGCCAATTTTTTTTGCGTGAATTTATAAAAGACGTCGATATTTGTTAAGATTCAAAAATGTCGATTAGTTTTAGCTTCTTTTGCAGGATATTAATTAGCGTGGCACTATTATAAGCATATACATCGTCAATGGAAATATTGTAAGACTTCCCCCAGTATCTATAATCGATTGACTTTAATTCGTCCTCCTGAGTTTTTTTAAAAACAATGATTTTATCAGCCCAATCGAGGAGTCCTATATCAAAATTATTACCAGCATATCTTATTTGATGCAACGGGTGGAGCTTTTTCCATAATTCGGCTGCTGTTCTTGATCTGTTTTCGCCTTGATTGCAGATAAATAGTATCTTCATTTTCCTTGTTAATAAATGGTTATTTTGTAACATAGTGTCTAAGCTCTAAACACTAAACACTTAGTATTGAATATTTTTTGAGATTCAATGCCTTAATAATATCATTAATAATCTGCTCGGAAACTTTGCATGACAAAGGTCGTATTTCTTTTTCAATTTCTTCTTTGACAGTATCATAAATTCTCTGTCTTCCTTCCTCTATTTGTTTTGTTAACTTTGCCTCAGTCAATAGATTCTTTGTCACAAAAGGCGGAAGGTTATGACGCTTCACAACATCGGTTATTGAGTCCCTTGCCAGAAACGAGACACCACCTCCGAGCAACGCACCAGCTACTAAGCCTATGATCCATCCGATAGGGCCAGTAGTGTGTAGGAGTACGACCATTATAGCAACTCCAACTTTACTACCAAAACCGCCACTAATTGTTGCAATAGAACCAGCCACTGCGGTCGTCACGGCGATACCGATTACGTCAGTTATACCCCGTGCCATGGAGTGGCCGACGCTATCAGTGCTTGGCGTTCCAATGACTTGCCGTTTGCCGTCTAGTGTCAAAAACGGAGCAGAGAATTCTCTACCGACGACACGTGCAATTTGAGCAGATAAAGACTTTTGGAAATCGTCTTGAGCATTTATCATATATTTCTGCATATCTTTTTCGAATCTTATACAGATTTGTTCAGTATTATCCTCGAGATCCTTTATCCTACCTCCGGTCTCTCGAAATTCTTTCATAATTGGCACAATTTTTTTGTTATAGAGCTTTTCTCTGACATACACAGCGATCGATTCAGAATATTTGGCAAGCTCAAGTGTTACAGTGTTTTCGATATCTTCCCTTAGTTTCTTAATACGACTCTCTTGTGCAAGCCGGATCCTTGTTTGAAAATAATCGTCAGACCAGTCAATTTTCATGCGTTTCTTTTCTCTACTGATTTTATTAGCGTACAAAAATATAATGAAAGTTCGAGGTATTATTACATATAGTAAAATGGCAACAGTAAGAATATAGATCCAATTTGCAGCTGGGACGCCATCAGCACTTAAAAGTTGATTGACACTGGAGATGTCAACAAAATTAGCGTTGACAAGCAGTGAAGGAATTCCTAATAAAACATTTAAGAAGGTTCTTATTGAATCCGGTTCGGTAATGAAAGTGCTTCTCCATACGACATGGTAAGCTTGTAAGGTACCACGTAAGTATGTTCCAGTTAATGCTCCAAGTGCTAAACTAATGGCTCCGAAATGGATCACAAATTTCAATCTCGCGAGAAGTATAGAATGTCCAGCATCCCAATAGAAATTCCAAAATTTATGTCCAATTTTTATTGATGATTTAAGTTGGTCCTTCTGATCTTGTGCCTTCCCTATCCATTTGTTCCAACGAAGCCACATCGATGGAAAACTTCTTAAAAAAATAGTCAATAAAAATGATTTTTCTGCCTTAGAATGAGCATCCTGATGTTGGTTTGAAGAGGAGACATTCGGAGTTGCATTCTGAGAAGGTTTTGTTTCAGTTGGTGTCTGTGACTCGGACTTTTGAAATCTGTGAAAAAGATTTTTTGGTAAAAGAATTAAAAAATATACAAACAGGTTCCATACAATGAGAATTATGATCGGATTACGCACTACATGGACATAATCACTCGGGTCCAGATAATTAGAAAAAAGACCGACAAGGAACATAATTAAGGCAGGAATAGTCAGAAGCCTGGTCGACAATTGGGGAATCTTTGCGATATTTTGTATACTTTTGGGGAGTTGACAAAAAAGAAATGATGCACGTTGCTGAAACCATTTTACGATGCTATCGATCTCCTCTGCTTGATTGATTGCTAAAGATAATGTCTCGGGTTGAAAAAAATTAGGTTCGATTTCTTCAGTAGCACGTATAAGAAGGATCTTAGATATCTCTTTATCGGTCAGATTATTACCCACATCACTCTTACGCATTTCCCTGTACTCCCAAGGCGGCTGTGGATTGGCCCGTTGCAAGAATCCAAGCCCTATATTACTTATCTCCCCTCGTACTTCTCCGAATGCACCTTATGCTTGTCCCAATTGTCAAGATAAGCCTTTGCAAGATCCTTTGCCCTTAATATTAAGAGATTTTCAGCATTCCTCTCTTCAGCGGCTTTTGTGAAATTGAAACTTCCCGTAATGACAACTTCCTTATCGATGACCATTTTTATTAGAGGGTAAGGGACATATCCCCTATTATTCAATACCTCTTCTCCTTCTCCTCAACTCTACGAGTCGTAGACCTTCCCGATAATCCTGTATTCATTCCTCTTCTTAGGCTCGATGATTCCCTCGACATATATTTGTACCAGTAATCTTCAATAATTTCAATATATTTGAGTTGCGCATTCGCAGGTGTTAAAAACGTTTTTGTCTTTTAGGTAGACATAAAATAATTTTTCTCAGCTACTGTGAGAAAATGAGGGTCGCCCG
>JAOUJR010000188.1 GCA_029883145.1 Nitrospirota bacterium | reverse complement strand
AAGGAGAAGGTTATGATGAAAATACTGAGATTACCATAAAAGGCACGATAGAAGAGATAATTTCTGGAAAAAGGGGACCGGTTATCTTCATTATCAATTATAAAAACAAGCCTTTTAATATCGTAACTGCACCAAAGTGGTATCTTTATCGAAATAATATTGATTTGCGTACTGGTATGGAAGTAGAGATAACAGGCTCAAAATTTCTCGGCAGGGATGGAACTTTTTACATCAGTGCAAGAAAAATAAAATTTACAGAAAAAGAAAAGACGATAGAATTAAGAAATTCTCATTGTAAACCTATGTGGCGGAGGACACATTAAAAAAGAGGGTCGTGAGAGCAGGGTGGCACCACTAAGGATTTCTCTTTTTCAATATAAGGATTTCAAAAGCAAGTGCAGCCATAGAGGTAAGTTTAGATAGATAGTTGACATCTGCATTGAGCACAGATTTGTTGCCATTGTCCACATAAAGAAGTGAAACTATCTTTTCTCTGATACTAATCGGGATGAGTAACGCATCCTGAGGTGTGCCTGAAAGAACCTTTATGAATGGCTCATTGCCTTTTATGTTCAGCACAGGCCCTCTATAAAAGTTTTTGCTCCGTAAGACTTCGGAAAAGATTGACAATTCTTCATCCGATGACTCAAATCCTACAACATTGAGCCCTCTTGCCTTCCATCCCATGATCTTTTGATTTCTTATGATGAAAACCGCAACTCTCGCCGCTATCTTATATGCTTCCTGTAAAAGTATGCCTGCTATCTCTTCTGTATCCTTTACCTCGGTGAAGGCAGCTTTTAATTTATCGAGAGAAACTGTTTCAATTTTGGTATCAGGGCTGAATCTATCTGTGAGACTTATATATCTTAGAGAACGTTTTATCCCATAATACTTTTCGAGCGCAAGGGAAAGTCTTAGTTCTGTTATTGCATAAGGGATGATATCAAACCCTGTGAGGAACCTCAGTTCGTCAAGTTCTTTTAGACTTTTTGGATCGAGCATCGCAGCATAGAGTCTGGTACGGACTTTTTTGAATGGAAGGATCCTGTATTTTTCTATGATCTCTTTGTCTATGGAACTGATTACTTCCTCTGGTATGTCATCGATCATCTCAGGAGTTATATGAGGCACTCTGAAATATTTCCCAAGGAACTTTGTGAGTTCGTCTTCTTCCAGGATCCTGAGTTCTACTAAATTTGTGCCAATCTTGCCTCCAAACACTACCTGTCTTTGAAGCGCAAGATCCAGCTGTTGCCTTGTGATGAGCCCTTCCTTGATTAACGCCTCTCCGAAATTCATATCTTTTTATTATACTTTTTCTATTCTCGGAAAGAGGTGAGCACCTTTTCTTATCTTCTGTCCGGGCTTCAACCCTTCCCAAGCGATATGTATCTCATTGCCGATTTTTTCATCACTCCCGAGTTGCTGCCAGACTTTCTGTCCGGTTTCTGGCATAAAAGGATATACATAAATTGCAATAATCCGGAGAGTTTCAGCAAGGGTATAGAGCACACTCGAGAGTTTATCGATATTCTTTGTTTTCCAGAGGCTCCAAGGAGCTTCATCTTCTATCAACTTATTCGCAGCATTAAGTATCTCCCAGATTTTATCAAGGGCATGACCAAATGATAATCTTTCCATGGACAGGTCAAATGCCTCATTCATGTCTTCTACAAGGCCTTTGAGGTGAATTTCTCTCTGAATATCTATTTCTCCATGAATATCGTAAGAAGGCATCCGGGGGATTTTCCCTTCACAATATTTTTCAATCATGGTCAGTGTCCTGCTGAGAAGATTTCCAAGGTCATTTGCAAGATCATTATTAATACGCTTTATCAATGCCTGTTCAGAAAAATCACCGTCAAGCCCAAAGGGCACTTCCCTGAAAAGGAAATACCTGAAGGCGTCAGTTCCATAGGTATTGACCATCTCATTTGGGTCAACGACATTCCCAAGAGATTTGGACATCTTCTTCCCGTCAACTGTCCACCATCCATGTGCAAAGATGTTCTTCGGCAAGGGCATGTCAAGTGCCATAAGCATAGTTGACCAGTAGACAGCATGTGTGGTGAGAATGTCCTTTCCTATCAGGTGATGCTCGGGAGGCCACCAGTCTTCAGAGCCGAGAGCTGAGAGCTGAGAGACAAGATTTGAAGGGTGGGTGTGGGGATTTATAAGATATTTTATCGCTGAGTAGTAATTTACAAGTGCATCAAACCAGACATAGGTAACAAAATTGTCATCAAAAGGGAGTGGTATGCCCCATGAGAGTCTTTGCTTTGGCCGTGATATGCAGAGGTCGCCGAGCGGATTATTTTTTAAAAACCCGAGCACTTCGTTTTTCCTTGCCTCGGGCAGGATGAATAATGAATTTTCCTCAATGTAGTGGATGAGTCTTTCCTGATACTTTGACATCAGGAAAAAATAGTTCTCCTCTGCAATGTGCTCAACAGGTCTTTTGCACTCCGGGCAGTTCCTATCTATGACTTCCTTCTCTGTCCAGAATCTCTCATCCGGTATGCAATACCATCCAGAATAGGATCTCTTTTCAATCTCATTTTTTCCCCATAGCTTTTTGAGGATCGATTGTACAGTTTTCATATGTTCAGAATCTGTAGTGCGTATGAACGCATCATTGTGAATATTGAGTTTTGTCCAGAGGGATTTGAAATTTTCAACCATCATATCAGCATGTTCTTTTGGCGACATGCCCTTTTCCTGTGCAGCTTTTTCGACCTTCTGTCCGTGTTCGTCAGTGCCTGTTAAAAAAAATACTTTTTTGCCTTTTAACCTGTTATGTCGCGCAAGGATATCAGCAGCTACGGTTGTATAAGCATGGCCGATATGGGGTATATCGTTGACATAATATATTGGCGTGGTGATGTAGAACTTAGCGGTCAATTTCTACGAAACCTTCTTCTGCGTCTTCTCCTACGCCTGTGTTTTCCTGCATATTCTTGCTTTTCAGGTTGAGGAGCAGGTGACTGCGAGTCGGTCCCGGGTTGGGCAGGAGGCTCAATTGCTTCCGAAGGTGAATCGCTGGTGGTAACTATCATTCCAAATGTTTCTTCATCTTCTGAAATTGATATTGAGTTTTCCTCTGTCAGTGCCATATCTTCTGAAGATAGGTCACTATACTCAAAGCCAAGACAGCACATAAGCCTTCCACAAACTCCGGAGAGTTTGCCTGTGTTCAAGACAAGTTCCTGTTTCTTTGCCATTTTGATAGAAATAGGTTCAAATGAGGTGAGGAATTTCATGCAGCAGAGTTCTCTCCCGCATATTCCCATACCACCTACTATCTTTGCCTCGTCTCTTACCCCTATTTGTCTCATTTCGATCCTTGTCTTGAATTTTGCTGCAAGGTCCTTCACAAGTTCCCTGAAGTCAATTCTCTTTTCCGCAGTGAAATAAAAAATAATACGTTTTCTGTCAAGGGTAACCTCGGTGTAGATAAGCTTCATCGGAAGTCCTCTTGCCATTATTCTCTCAAGGGAATAATCCCTTGCCTCAGTTTCAAGCTTTTTGTTTTCCTGGCTCTGATGAAGATCTTCCTCTGTTACTTTACGAATGACTTTTTTCAATTCTCTGTCAGGGTCTTCCAGTGTATGGCGACCCATGATGACGTTACCTATGCTGAGACCAAGTTCAGACTCTACCACAACAAGGTCACCTTCGTGTACCTCTACTCCGTTCACCTCGAAGTCATATATCTTTCCGCAGGATTTGAAACGTACTCCTATTACTTCAGGCATAGTATTTACCTCATAAAATTCAACATGCTCAATAAGAATTTGAACATTCTTAAATTTCGCATTTTAATTTTTAATTCTTAATCTCCTTAAAATAGAACCCGTATAGTTCCATGTGAGGGATTTATTTAAATTAAAATTAAAATATACCTTTAAGGTATTCAGTTTTTGATAATTTTCTATTATACCCTTTAAATCCATCGAGTTGCTCAACTTCTTTACATAGTCTTTAATATCTGAGTTGACGAGATTTTTTGTATCCGGTGTCATCTTTATTATCGCTGCGTCTCGAAGGAGGACAAGTAAAAGGTCAAACCACTTTTCCATTTCTTCTTTCGAAGTCCAGCCATCTTTTTCTGTATTCAGCATCACCTGGAGCAGTTGTATAAACCATGTTCTTTCTTCAATAAGATCTCCCGAGATTGCGAGACCCGGTCTTCCCATTGAAAGCCTGACAAGAGTCGAGAGCTGTGAGTCATCTTTAGTCAGTTTTTTTGTTTTTTTGGCTTGCATGCCTGCAGGCTTGCTCGCTCTTTGAGCCATAATCGTTTTTATGACTTTTTCGCATG
>JAOUJR010000006.1 GCA_029883145.1 Nitrospirota bacterium | reverse complement strand
GGATTTGACCCTGTTAAATCGGCAAGAACGAGAGGATCCTCAATTATGTGTTGGATGACCTGTGTTGTAATTAGGCCGGGTTCAGATATCTGATCGGCTCTGATCGCTTCAAATCCGCATGCGGAGACCCCAGGTACAATGATCTGACGCAATATCTGATCAGCACGGCGCCTGATATCAGAGCCTTCCTCACCGATAGGAGAAATAACAAAACACGTCTGTTTCTTTTCAGTCATTTGATCACTCCTTATATTTATATTTCAAAAGCTAACAATTACTATACCCAATGGGCTTTTTCGGATTCATGATGAAACTATACCATATAGAATCGGAGATTAGAAGCAAAAAACATATTAAGGAATAAGAAAATTTGAAAGAATAGATTTGGGCTTTTTATGGTAATATGGTTAAAAAAGGAAGTGGGTAAAAAATGGGAAATTTGTCACATGAATCCTTCAGTATACTAGCCGATGTGTCTCAGGACAATGCTAATAAAGACATCATTATTAGTTGTAACCAACACTCATGGTCTGGTTTTTTTGAGGATAGACTACAGGAAGTATTAAGCCGAGACCAAAAATCTTGCAAGGCGTTGCTTTCTATGTGAAATCATAAGTCAAAACTCTTTTCTCATTCACCATCAACCTCAATGCCTCAATATGCCTTTCATTCACTCCTAATTCTCTCAAATCTGTTGTGGCTTCTAATAACTGAGAAGCATTAGCTTACTATAATATTCGGCGGCCGGCCGATCCCTTTCTTTTCCAGAAGCTGCTCCAAGGTCAGATTTTTTACGGGGCGCAGGTTGCGCACGGCGAAGTAGGCGTTGTTGGCAGCGTTGTAAGTAAAAGATTTCTCGGCGACGGCCAGGACTTCGGCCCATTCCGCGCCGAAATAGCTTCGGAAAGCATCTTGCAGTTCCTCCGCTGCAACATCCTCGGGAACTGCAAGCCAGACCTTGTCGAGGTTGCCTACGGCAACCACCCCGCGCGGGATGATTCACCCTGTTTCATAAAAATAGACCGGCAAGGTGGACGCCGTACTACCCGCAACGCAGGCGGTAAGACCGGCAAAAACTTCCCCCTCCATCGTTCCAAAAACGACAAAGGGGTGCCTCGCAGCAATATCAAGTATCCCCGGCAAGCAGCCGCATCCGATCGCCACTAAAAGCATTCCTTCGCCCACACCAACTCCTGCTGCCCTACCCTGCACTGTTGAACAAGAATGTGTTGCACTTTTACTCATTTAGAAATATACCTTGAAATCACTTCCATCGCCCTCTCAACAGCACCTGCATTCTTTTTATATAATTCCTGAGCCTTCAATCCAATCTCTTTTGTCATTTCAGGTGACATGAGAAGCTTTTTTAATGTTGGACAGAGCATTTCTTCATTCACCTCAATAGCTGCACCTTCAGTGTAGAAATCTTTAATAATCGGAAAATTTTCCATGTGAGGGCCGCATACTATAGGTTTCCCCCAGTATGCCGGCTCCAGAGGATTTTGCCCGCCATAGCCTCTGAAACTCTTGCCAATGATTGCAATATCAGCTATGCCATAGATTGCTGAGAGTTCACCAATGCTATCGAGGAGAATTATCACATCTCTAAAAGTTCCAAGTTCATCCGCCTTGGCGGACAAAGTCCCCATTTCAGAGCGCTTAATAAATGGTATGCCTTTCG
Organism: Nitrospirota bacterium; assembly: GCA_029883145.1. Lineage (GTDB taxonomy): Bacteria > Nitrospirota > Thermodesulfovibrionia > Thermodesulfovibrionales > SM23-35 > VGWZ01. The sequence goes on along the minus strand of JAOUJR010000006.1, from coordinate 14,980 downwards.
ATGCGAGCATGTCTCCCACTTCTTTAAATCTTTCAGGATGCCTTGGCACTATAATGAGATTAACGTCTGGAATATTTTTTTTAAGTTCACTGTACATAAAGGTGATGAATTCCTCCTCTCCTTCATGTGTACTGCCAGCTACAATCACGGGTCCTTTTATCTTCTCTGTCCATTCTGGAATCCGCGAAGGAGGCTTTGTATCGAACTTAAAATTGCCCAGGACCATAACCCTTTCACTCTCAACACCCATGCTCCTTATCCTCTCTGCATAAACTTTATCCTGCATACCAAAGATATCGACATGGGAAAGAGCTCTCTTCATAAAAAAAGAAATTCTTTTGTATCCCCTCAACGAATTCTCAGAAATTCTTCCATTAAACACCACAATTGGAATTCCTTTCTTTTTAAATCTTCTGAACATATTAGGCCATAGTTCTGTCTCGATGACAATTAAAATCTCAGGCCTTATCTTTTTTATGACGGCATTCAGGATTAAAGGAATATCAAAGGGAAGATAGACAACTGTCGTACCTTCAGGTGCACCTTCTTGTGCAACCTTCCTCCCGGTATCAGTGATTGTTGAAAGAATAATGTCTTTTGATGGATAACTCTCTTTAAACTTTTTAAGCAACGGAAGTGCTGCCATGACTTCTCCAACAGATACGGCATGGACCCAAATGAGTTCTAAGTCCTGAGTTCTAAGTTCTAAGTTGAAAAAACCGAATTTTTCTCTTAACCACCTCTTTCGTAATGTTTTTGGTCTTTTCAAATACTGGTAGGGGAATATAAAAATAAGAGCAATAGTATATATAAGGCTATAAAGGAAATACATAATCTATAATAGCGATATATCTACTTCCTGGGCACTGAACTGCAGTTCATACAGTTTCTTATAAATACCGCCCCTCTCAATGAGTTCATCATGTGTTCCTGTCTCAACAATTCTTCCTTTATCAAGGACAACGATTTTTGTCGCACGTCTGATTGTAGAGAGTCTATGGGCAATTACAAAGGTGGTTCTGTTTTCCATAAGATTTCCGAGTGCCTTCTGCACCATCATCTCGGAGTGAGTATCCAGGGATGATGTCGCTTCATCGAGTATGAGAATTGGAGGGTTTTTCAGAATCGCACGGGCTATGGAAATCCTTTGTCTTTCGCCACCAGAAAGCCTCACTCCCCCTTCACCTATAATTGTTTCATATCTCTGAGGAAATTCTATAATAAATTCATGTGCAAAGGCCGACTTTGCAGCATTCACAATCTCATCTTCATCTGCATCAGGTTTGCCAAACACAATATTATTCCTTACTATATCGTTGAAAAGGATAATGTCCTGGCTCACAACCCCTATCTGTCCTCTCAGAGATTTCAATGAGGCTTCTGATATATCAACACCGTCCACATAAATTGACCCACCTGATGGGTCATGAAACCTTGGCAGAAGGTCAACCAGTGTGGTCTTTCCTACACCACTTTTCCCTACAATAGCGACTATTTCGCCTTTCTTCACTTTGAGGGTTATATCTTTTAATGCCTCATGTCTTACACCCGGGTAGACAAAAGAGACATTTCTAAATTCTATAGCCTCTTTTATAGGGAGGATAATCACTTTCCCGTCTTTCTCCTGTTCCTTATTCTCTATCTCAGATATTCTCTCGAGTGATGCTCTTGCCTGCTGTATCCCGTTATTCACATTTGAAAGCCTTTTGGCTGGCGTGTACACCATAAATATTGCTGTCAGAAAAGAAAAGAATTCACCCGGAGTCATGGTTCCTGTAACCACAAGCCTTCCACCATACCAGATAACAAAGGCAATGCCAAGTCCACCGACAACTTCCATTAATAAGGAAGTGAGTTCTATCAGTCTTACTGACCTCATTGTCTCTCTATAGAAGTCCTGGTTTTTATCCTTAAATCTATTCACCGTGTCGCCTTCACGGCCGAACACCTTTATCATTTTAATACCTGCAAAGCTCTCAGTGAGATGCTCGGTGATGATCGAAATCTTCTGCTGTGCCTTTATGCTCACATTTTTTAATCTCTTCCCGATCCTTCCTACACCATAGAGTGCTGCGGGAAACACCGTGATTGCCATAAGGGCAAGATCCCATCTTCGGTAAAATGCAACTGCAAGAAGCGCAACAACAGTTGCACTTTCAACAAACAGATCTTTTATCGAGTAGGCAAGCAGGTTCTGCAAGATTCCTATATCATTCGTAATTCGAGAAAGGGTTGAACCTGTTGATTCCTTCTTATAGTACCCAACGGGAAGATACATTAAATGTCCAAAGAGTCTATTCCTCATATCTCTGACAATTTTTGCTCCAATTGAACGCATGAGATATGACTGGCAGAAAAAGAATGATCCTCTCAAAAGGAATAACACTAAGACAGCAAGAGGCATAATAATCAGCAACGTTTCATTTTTTTCAAAGAAGATGCCGTCAAGGGCAGGTTTTACAAGCCATGCAAGTCCACCATTGATCCCTGAGATAATAAGACTCAGAATTCCTGCAAGGACAACCCTTCCCCAATAGGGTTGAACGAGTTTTATAATCCTCTTCAGGGCTTCCATCCTGCCATCTCCACAATCATCTGTGCTACCCGCTGAGAAGCATACTTCCCAGAAAATAGTTCTTTAATATGCCTGAAATAATTGAGCATCATTTCTCTATGGTACATATCAAACATAATTTTCTTGAGCTCTTTGATGATTTCTCCAGGAGTTGCCCTGTATTGTATGAGTTCAGGGACAACTCCTTTCCCGGAAAGAAGATTCACCAGAGAGATATATTTGACATCAATAACAAGCCTTCCAAGATGGTAGGTAAGAGGAGAAAGTTTATATATGACCACCATAGGAACCTCAAGGAGTGCAGCCTGAAGTGTTGCGGTACCAGATGCAACAACCGCCATGTCTGATACAGCAAGCACCTTTACGGCATTTTCCTTTGTCAGAACAACCCCCTCATCTTGAAGCATGTCAAAAAACGTTTGATATTTGCTGATATTAATATTGGGAGCAATGGGAACAATGAATTGATAATGATAATCCGGAAACTCTGCTTTAAACTTCTTTACAACGTCCATGATAACAGGTAAGAGTTTTTTTAATTCATGTGACCTGCTCCCGGGAAGAAGAGCAAGAACTTTGGAATCGGTATTTACTTTGAGAGCAGCCTTGAGAACAGCTCTGTCTTGTGTCAGTGATTCGATCTCTTCAAGGACAGGATGCCCGACAAACTCACATGGTACACCAGTACCTTTATAAATCTCTTCCTCAAACGGCAAAATCACTGCAATCCGATCTGATATCTCTGAAATTGTCTTCACCCTCCCTTTACGCCAAGCCCAGACTTGCGGGCTAACATAATAGAGGATTTTTACTCCCATTTTCTTCGCAACTTTTGCTACCTTGATATTAAAATCAGGGTAGTCGATAAGGACAATAACTTTTGTAGAGAATTTTTTTATTGCATCAATAGTTCTCGAGAATGTATCTTTAATGGCTTTCAAAGAAGAAATTGCTTCTGAAAGCCCGAAGGCACTTGATATACCAGAGATAAGCTCGACGCCTGCCTCACTCATCCTTTCACCACCTACTCCGATGATATGCACATCAGGATATTTTGTTTTTAGTGCTTTTGCGAGGAGAGAGCCGTACAATTCACCTGAACTTTCGCCGGTAACTATCATAACCGTGTCCATATCTTTAACTTAACCTTAATATTGTATAATTTTCCCTCATTTTGAAAGGCAGATGTGCTGAAAAAGCTCTGTCAGTAACACCATATAGCCCTTAAGACTGGCCAGCCTGCCTTCATGCAAAATACATTTAAAGTTAAATTTGCATTCATGTGTATCATAATAAAATCTTGTTGCTTTACAGAGATTTTTCAGCATGTCTGCCTTACATTTTATGTAAATGGCAGGTTAAATAATGTATTATGCAGCTAAACCACATCCCTGATTATCTCTGCTATCTTTATTATTGCCGACTCTTCAAGTTCAGGATACATGGGTAATGAAAGGACTTCCCTGGCTGCCTTCTCAGCAACAGGAAAATCTCCCTGTTTATAACCCAAAAATGTGAGCGCCTCCTGCAGGTGGAGCGGCACGGGATAATAGACCACAGATGAAAACCCGTTCTCCTTCAATCGTTTCTGGATTTCATCCCTTCTCTGGCTTATGATTGTATACTGGTGGTACACATGATATGCGCCGGTTTTTTCAACAGGGCACTTTACCTTATCAGAAAGGAGTTCGTTATAGAGAGCTGCCTTCTGCCTTCTTTTTCTATTGTAATCGTCTATGCGTTTCAGCTTTACAAGAAGGATACCTGCCTGAATTTCATCCAGCCTGCTGTTTACTCCGATTCTCTCATGTATATATGAACGGCCTGAACCATGATTTCTTAGTTTCCTTATCGTATCAGCCATTACTGAGTCTTTGAGTATTATAAGCCCTCCATCTCCATAGCCACCGAGATTTTTACTGGGATAAAAACTGAAACAACCCGTATCTCCAAAACTGCCGGCCTTTTTGCCGTTTAATTCAGCACCAAAAGACTGGGCACAATCTTCGATTACCTTCAGGCCATACTTTTTTGCGATACCAGATATTTTTTCCATATCAGCCATATGGCCAAAAAGGTGAACAGGCAGAATCGCCTTTGTCTTTTCCGTTATTTTTTCCTCTAACTGAGTCACGTCTATATTAAATGTGTCAGGGTCAATATCAACAAAGACAGGTTGAGCGCCGGTATAGAGAATTGCTTCAGCAGTGGCAAAAAAAGTAAACGGTGTGGTAATAACCTCGTCTCCCTTTCCAATACCGAGTGCATCAATTGACAGGTGAAGTGCGTCAGTGCATGATGCAACACCTATTGCCTCAAGAACACTATGGTAGTCTGCTACCTGTCTTTCAAATGCAGAGACATGCGGGCCAAGTATATACTGACTGCTTTCGAGTATCTTTGTAATAACTTCAAATACCTCATCTTTAATCTCCTGAAATTGCTTCTTCAAATCAACCATCGGAATCATTCCGTATCCTCCTTAACCTCAACCTTAACCTGTCTTTATCTGTTTTGTGATATCTAAAGCAATCTTGAGCGCATCCCTTCCTTCAACGGCAGAGACCTTTGGCCTCTTCCTTTCCTCCACACAGATGATAAAATCTCTCAATTCTTCTTTCAGCGGTTCTTTATTCTCAGGTCTTATCGTATCAGACAATATCTCTTCCCCTCTTCTGAAATAGTGTCTTATCTCACAATTCTGATAATCAAGGAGCAAATAAGAATCTCTCTGAAAAACTCTAAGCCTTCTCTGTTTTTCAGGTGACAATCGGCTCGCGGTAAAAAGGGCAATGCATCCATTTTCAAATTCAATCCATGCCTTTGCAACATCAATTTTATCAGTAAGAACTCTTGTTCCCACTGCTTTTATCTCTTTTACTGGTGAAGAAACAAGGCTTAGGACTATATCTACATCATGGATCATGAGATCGAGTGTGACGTCAACGTCTGTCCCCCTATTAAGGAAAGGTGAAAGCCTTTCTGCCTCGATGAACCGCGGTTCTCTTACCATATCATATGCGGCAAGAACAGCCGGATTGTAACGTTCAAGATGACCTACCTGAATAATACATCCGCTTTTTTCTGACTCAGCAATAAGTTCATCAGCTTCTTTGACACTCACTGTTACTGGCTTCTCTATAAGTATATCTTTTCCTGCTCTGATGCAATCGAGGGCAATACTATAGTGGGTTGTTGTAGGGGTTACTATACTCAGTGCGTCAACCTTGTTAAAAATATCTCTATAGTCATAATACGCCTCACACCCATATTTTACTGCAAATGCGTCAGCCCGCTTTTCAACCATATCAACAACAGCCACAAGCTCTGCGTCTTCAAGCTCAGAATAAATCCGCACATGATGCTGGCCTAAATAGCCAATCCCGATAACCCCTACTCTAACGGGCAATTCCCCTCCTCTTAAACCTTACTACATGAATGAAAAGTCAGTCATTGCGAGGAGTCCGCCTGCCAGTGGCGGGTGGGCGACGAAGCAATCTCATTAGATTGCCACGCCCCGACAAATCGGGGCTCGCAATGACAACTAAAAAAAGAAAATGTGTTTTTTTCATAGCGCATTACTTATTTTTATTATCTCTTCAAGTTTCTTTGATGCCCTGCCTGAATCTATTGCATCTGCTGCCATGGCTATGGCAGTCTTGAAATCTCCAGTCTTTCCTGCAACCACAAGCGCAGCAGATGAATTCATGAGCACTATATCCCGCTTCGGTCCTTTTTCACCATTAAGAATAGATTGGATAATCATTACATTGTCATTTTTGTTTCCACCACGTATATGCTCAATTTTATTTCTTTCGATACCAAAATCTTCCGGCATGAGAGAGAAGTTTTCAACTTTTCCCTCTTTAAACCTTGAAACCTTTGTGGAATCAGAAACGCTTATCTCATCAAGTCCGTCGTTTCCGTGGATGACCAATGCATCAACCGAGCCAAGGTTTCCGAGAACCATTGCGAGTATTTCTGTGAGCGCATCTGCATATACTCCGACAATCTGCCTTTTTGCACCTGCAGGATTTGTGAGAGGACCAAGTATATTGAATATCGTTCTTATGCCCATCTCTCTCCTCGGGCCTATCGCATATTTCATTGCAGGGTGGAATAAAGGCGCAAAGAGAAAGCCAAAACCTGTCTCAAAAAGACATTTTTCCACCTTCTCAGGCTGTAAATCTATTTTTACACCAAGTGCCTCAAGAACATCAGCACTTCCGCACTGGCTCGAAACAGAACGGTTTCCATGCTTTGCAACGGGCACGCCTGCTGCAGAGACCACAAGAGCTGTCGTTGTTGAGATATTAAAGGTATGTGACATATCACCACCTGTGCCACATGTGTCAAAGACTCCATCAGGCGCCTTGATGCTCACTGCCTTTTTCTTCATAATCTTCGCAGCCCCTGTTATTTCCTCAACAGTCTCACCCTTAATCCTCAGCGCAGTAAGAAATGCACCAATCTGTGCATTAGTCGCCATCCCCTCCATTATCTCATTCATGCATTCAGCCATCTCTGATTCAGAGAGGTCAATGCCATTTACAAGAGGATGAATAGCTTCTTTAATCATTTCGACATCTGATTCTTAAAAAGTTTTTCAACAAGTCCTTACCAACCTTTGTAAGTATAGACTCCGGATGGAACTGAACACCCTCTATAATAAACTCCTTATGCCTGACGCCCATTATCTCGTCCATATCCGTCCATGCAGTGATTTCGAGACAATCAGGAAGAGTTTCCCTCCTTATCACAAGAGAATGATATCTTGTAGCCTCAAATGGATTTGGAAGATTTTTGAATATGGTATTCCCATCATGGGATATCATTGATATTTTTCCATGCATGAGCCTCGGTGCTCCTATTATCTCTCCTCCAAAAGCAGCGCCTATGGATTGGTGGCCGAGGCACACGCCAAGGATAGGGATCTTATGAGCAAAATGTCTTATCAGCTCTACAGAGATACCCGCCTCTTTTGGCGTGCAGGGTCCGGGTGAGATGACAATCTTTTTCGGATTCAACTTTTCTATCTCATGGATCGTAATCTTGTCATTCCTGAAAACCTTTATTTCCTCACCAAGTTCTCCAATGTACTGGACAAGGTTATAGGTAAATGAATCATAATTATCAATCATCAATAACATTCAAGTTTTCTCCATTAACTTAATTCATTTTCCGCCATGTCGACTGCTCTCATCATCCCCATTGCCTTGTTCACTGTCTCGGTATACTCTCGATCAGGAACAGAATCAGCCACTATGCCCGCACCTGCCTGAACATATACCTTGTTGTCTTTTATCACAAGTGTCCTGATGGTTATACAGGTATCCATATTGCCTGAATAGCTTACATATCCAACTGCACCTGCATACGGTCCCCTTCTCAACGGCTCAAGCTCCTCTATAATCTCCATTGACCTCACTTTTGGGGCACCTGTAACCGTGCCTGCGGGAAAACATGCCCTTAAGACATCAAAGGCATCAAGTCCAGTCTTGAGTATGCCCTCAACATTTGAGACAAGGTGCATCACATGGCTATACTTTTCAACACACATCAATTCTGTCACCTTTACAGAACCTGTCTCTGCAACTCTTCCCACATCATTTCTTCCAAGGTCAACGAGCATTATATGTTCCGCTATTTCTTTAGGGTCTTTCTTAAGTTCTTCCTCAAGAATCGAATCCTCTTCTTCTGTCTCCCCTCTTTTTCGGGTACCCGCAATCGGCCTCAGGATTACCTTTCTCCCTTCAAGCCTCACCAGTATCTCAGGGGATGAGCCCACAAGCTTTGCATCACCAGTATCAATATAATACATATAAGGTGAAGGATTAATGACACGTAATGCCCTGTATATATCGAACGGGTCAACATACGTTTCACGTTCAAATCTCTGAGAGAGCACAACCTGAATTACATCTCCTGACATGATGTAATCTTTTCCTCTGAGCACTGCATTTTCAAATGACTCTTTTGTCACAAAGGATGAAACATACTTAGAAAGTGGCGAATTATTAATACCCTCTTGCTCCCCTTTAGTAAGGGGGGTTATGGGGGGATTTGACTCCTGACTTCTGACTGTTGGCTGTTTTAGCCTTTCGATTATCTCTTCTATCTTTTTCTCAGCCTCTCTGTATGCCTCTTCAGGAGATTTGTTCTTAATATGGACATTCGAAACAACCTTTATTTTCCCTTTCAGATTGTCAAATATCACTACTGTGTCTGAGACCATAAAAAACATGTCAGGAAGTTCAAGCCCTGGCTTATGCTCATCAGGAATACTTTCAAAATATCTGACCATGTCATAGCCTATATAGCCGACGAGACCACCGTAAAACCTCGGCAATCCTGTAACGCTCACCGGCTTATATTGGATAATCTCTCTTTTTATAAACTCAAGCGGGTCTTCTGTTTCGAATATCTTTGTCCCCGTTGTCTCATCAATTATTTCTATCTTATTCCCCCGACTCTTAATAACCATTAAAGGTCTCGCACCAAGAAAAGAATATCTCGCCCACTTCTCACCGCCGACCACGCTCTCAAGTAAAAATGAAGGTGTACCTCCGAGTTTCAGTGCTGCTGATACAGGCGTGTCTGTATCAGCAAGGATTTCCTTATAGACAGGAATGAGATCCCCCTCTGATGAGAAAGATTTGAAACTCTCTATATCCGGTTGTAACATGTTGACAAAACTCGTCGTATTGATTAATTTATATCAATCATTATAGCTCATTAATTAATGATAAGTTAAGAGTTATGAGTTTATACTCATTTTACTCTTAACTTTTTACTTTTGATTTTTAAATATGCGGGTGTAGCTCAGCTGGTAGAGCACAACCTTGCCAAGGTTGGGGTCGCGGGTTCGAATCCCGTCGCCCGCTCCATGGCGGCGTACCCAAGTGGCTAAGGGAGAGGTCTGCAAAACCTTTATGCAGCGGTTCAAATCCGCTCGCCGCCTCCAAAAAGAACAGGTTCAACAACCGTAAAATCAAGCCCTCTATCCTTCACATATTCCTTTTCAAGCATTTCAATATAAAATCTGTCAAGACCACTGTTATTAATAAAGTCCTCCCTCAAAGTGGTATCCTTGTCATGCAGTATCCTCGGCAGGAGATGGTTAATATAGAACGACTCTTTTCTGATATCAAGGAATACCTTTTTGAATAGCCTTTCAGGCATACCACCGGCAATACCTTTTTCAGTAAGTTCTCTTTCAATATCTTCTCGTATCTCGTTTCTCACTTTTCTCGGGTCGAAGCCAGGGAAAAAGTTCCGCATTCTCTCTTTAAGTGCAGTGCGTACAAGACGATAGAGCTTCTCCTCATCCTTAATCATCTTCAACTCTGTAACCACATCTTTTAATGATGCATCACCTGATGAGATTTTCTTTATCCCTTTTAATATTACAGTAATCTTTCTCCCCCCATAACCTGTGATATATTTGTTATTAAGAAGTTCTCTTGCGAATATATCATCAAAGAGTCTCTCGTTAAGTTTATCAAACTCTTTTTTATTACCTATAAGACTCCTCAGAGAGTCCTCGGTGAAGTCTACATTCTCCATAAATGCGATCTGATTCAACAAAGTGAAGAGATTATCATATCTATCAAAGTAGGTCACTATCGAACTAAACTCCTCCAGAAGGCTGAAATCATTATTCTTGCGCGTAACCTCATCACACGCTCTCACTGTATCAAGGAGTATCTGTTCAAAGCCTTTGTCACTCCGTGAATATGCGATCTGTTTCGCCTTTATCAACCTTATTATGTCTTCATCTATTATATGTCTCCTCAGTGTCCTGTCCTTAAAGAACAAGCCCTGAAGTATTGCTCTTGTTTCCTTAAGATACTCGGGTTCTTCTATTTCCTGTATTCCTTTGCCTTTCAGGAGCAGTTCGTCAAGGGTGTCAAAAAGGACACTCGGGATATTGTTTCTTATGGCAAGTGTACGCAGCCTTCTGAGCCTCGCAAGATCTGTACGCTGAAATGTATCTCGTGAAATCCCGGCCAGGAGTATATCTCTGTATTCATCAACAATAGGTTTGTTATCGGGATGCCTGTACATGATATCAATCTTCATTCTCTCCTGCTGGTAGCGGTCGATTTCATACTTTGCAATTATATCTTCGATGTAACGTTCCTCATTTATGCTCAGTAATTTTTCCTTAGAATAAAAATTGTGAAACGCCCTGTAAAATTCCTGGTTCCCCTTGTTGATAAATTTAAAGACAAATACTGTCGAATCCTGCTCCTTTAATTCTTCGATAAAACCGTCGAGAAGTTCTGTATCCATTCCCTGGGCAATATAATCGGTTCTCTTTAAAAATTTTCCAACAGCCCTGAGTATCTGTTTTTGCCTCTTCCTATACTCACCACTATAATCAGATGAAATAAAAAAGTAGTAATTCTTCACCGCATGTCCCTGGAGAAAAAGGCGATAGTAAGATGTTCTGCCTTCTATATCATTCGTAAATGTAACCTTTTCACTACCGTCGAGAAAGGCCCCAAACATGACAAGTCTGTTTGCGATCTCTCTTTTCATTAAATCCTGAACAGGCTTTTCTACACCGAACATATACTCGCAGAAACTCCCACCCGTCCCTTTGTAATGAATGCCTTCATCCTTGATGACAAATTCATTTCCCTTTGAAAAAAATCTTACAGTTAATGGGCTTTCCTCATAGAAATAGGTATTATACTCGCTTACTCCACCAACAAAGGCAAAATACTCGACAGGACCAATGCTCCCATGAAGCCTGAGATCTCTTATCATATAAAAAATATAACACAGCGAAAGCAAAATATTCTATCGTGAGTCGTGAGTATCATAAGTAGGAAGGCTGTATAACCTATTGGGTTACTACAATTTTTTGTTTCATCCTTTTCAGTGTTCTGTGTTATATTGCTGAAAACCTTCATTTGAGCTATGATATTTTTATGAAGGTGCGACTTGTGTTTCTCTTGTTCATCTTTGTTTCCTGTTCAGTTGGGTATGGTGAAGAGATAGATGGTAAGGCATATCTGAAAAAAGGCAAATTTGAACTGGAAAGTAGAAACTATGAAGATGCCATATCCAGTTTAACTGCAGCAGAAAAAGATTTTCCTCTGTTAGGTGATTATGCGTTATTCTGGCTCTCTGACGCGTACCATGAAACTGGAAACCATGCGGAGTCTCTGAAGACCATCCGGACTCTCCTTCACAAATATTCACAATCACCTCTCAGAAAAAAAGCCCGTATTCATGAGATTAAAGAAGCTGAGGAAGTGTCTGAAGAAAACATTCAGCAGTTATTTACATCCTACATAAAGGATTATCCAGATGATACCGAGATTAAGTATATCTATGCACAATGGTTAAAGAAACAGGGCAATACAGACAGGGCAAAATCATTTTTTAAGGAAATTTATATGGGCGCAGGACCTCTTTCTGAATTGGTGTTTAACGAACTGGACTCATCTGATATAAGTGCAGAAGACCTTATTGAACGGGCATCAAACCTTATGAAGGTAATGGATTTTAAAAGGGCCGAATCTACTTTGAGATCTGCATTGTCCAAAGATAACGGGAAAAAGAGAAATGAAATTCTGAAAAGCATCGGCTATTGTCTTTTCAGACAGAAAAGATATCGTGAAGCTGCAGAGATTTACGAAAAGGCTCACGAAAAATACTGGAAGGTGCGATCACTCTACCGCGCAGGGGAAAAGGATGCATTCGATTCTGCGTTGAGCGAACTCCTCACCACAGGAGACAAGAGAGCCGGTCGTATCCTTGTTACTGTTGCTGCTGACTTAAGGAGAGATGGAAAGACTAAAGAAGCTATAAGAGAGTATCAGGGTCTTATGGCACTCTATCCTTCAGAGACTGAAACTGCTTTATGGGGTATTGGATGGACCTACTTCCTCACAGGAGAATACAAAAAAGCAGCTGATGTTTTTACAAAACTCTACAACAGTTCAAATGACACAAGATATCTCTACTGGAAGGCACGCAGCCTTGAAGAAGCTGGCGGGGATAGCCTCGCTCTTTACAGTACACTGATGAAAAAAAATTGCGACTTCTATAGCATCATGTCCTATGTGAAGACAAGGGAATCTCTCGAGCTGTCCAATACCAATGAAATCAAGCAATCTCTTGGGCCCACAAATACGACGAGAACAACTCCCTCTTCATTAAAAAAATCTGAACGTGTGGAAGCGCTCTTTGACCTTGGCTTATTAAGAGAGGCTCTGTCAGAGTTGATATATCTTTCAAGAGATCACAACTCAATAGAGGACATTCTCTATATTGGCTCGAAATTTCAAGAGCTTGATGAATATAAAAATATGGTAAATCTCGCTAAAAAGTTACCCTATACAGAAAGGCTGCATCATCTTTTATACCCGCTTGCATACTGGGATAGCATCGAAGGTCTTTCAAAAAAATATAACATAGACCCTCTTTTAGTCCTTTCTGTTGCAAGAGAAGAGAGCAGATTTGACACGAAAGTCAGATCCCCTGCAGGAGCTCTTGGTCTCATGCAACTCATGCCTCGAACAGCATACCGAATCAGCAGTAAGTTAAAATTGAGGGTACACAATACTCAGCAGGTTTACGATGTAAAAAATAACCTTCATATCGGCATTTATTATCTGAGCAGTCTGATTAATGAGTTTGGTTCTTATTCGTATGCACTCGCTGCGTATAATGCGGGAGAGGAAGCGGTGAGAAAGTGGATACAGAAGGGAAACTATAAATCCATAGATGAATTTATTGAAGACATTCCCTACAATGAAACAAAAAACTATGTGAAGAGAGTGATTACCACTTTTTTTGAATACAAACGTGCTTTTCAATAGATAACTATATGATTAAAATTTCCTGCAAACCAGTAGACTTTAACTCGAATCTTCTGTTATCGTAAATATGATGGTTTTTATGAGGACCCTCTTTGACGATAACCAATATAGGGAACAATCTACAGAAATAAAAAAGGAGGTTACATCTTTGGATAAACTTAAAAACCTTGAAGAAAAAATCGCCACCGCAATCGAGAGGGTCAAGACCCTTAAGGAAGATAAGGTGTTACTGGAGAGAAGGATAAAAGAACTCGAAGTGCTCCTGAATGAAAAAAACTTAGAAGTCGAACAGATTAAGTCAGAAAAGAATACAATAAAAAACCAGATTGAGGGTCTCCTCAATGAGCTCGATACACTTGAAGTAGAGTAATGGTATGGGGAGCGTCGAGGTCTATATCTTAGGGCAGAAATATACGATAAAGGGAGATGCGCCTGAAGAGCATATTATAAGGCTTGCAGCATATGTTGATGAAAAGCTCAAGGAAGTCCATAATTCTTTACCCAACGTTACACCGGTGAAAGCATCAATCCTCGCTGCACTGAACATTGCGGATGAACTTTTCAAATTGAAAAAAGAACAGGAGCAGCTCACAGACTATATAGAGGAAAAGACAAAAACTCTGACAGCCTTATTTGAGTAAATTCTATTTTTTAGTATTTTTAAAAATTTCATTCAAATATTCAATAATATTTACTCGTATAGGCATAATATAACTATTTGATTTATAAGCCGTAATTATTTCGACAGCCTTTCTCGCAAAATTGACATTCCATTCCATAACTGGAACAAAAGTGGATGGGAAGAAGACATTATTTTTGCTTTCCCAATAGTTTTTTACTGTCTCATTTAATACAGGGGTGATTCCCCAAAATATTTCATAATCCTTTAGTAAATCTAAATATATTTCTAAAAGTTTTATATCAAAGAAAGGTTGTGTGAAAAACCCGTCTGCTCCTGCAATTCTCTTATCTTCTATGTAATCCAATTCTTTGCGGAAGCTTTGTCTATATTGATCGAGACCAGCATATACTTTAATATCCGGTGCCTCTTTTTTGAATATTCGGATTAATTCAAGACAAGAATTCCTATATACTTTCTTAGACATGTCTTGTGGTTTATCTCCTGTGATGATAAGTACAGAATTAATATTATTTTGTTTAAAAAATGATATCAATTTAAAAGGTTCCCTCAAATTAAAGTCTATTGCGCGTAAGTGTGGAATAACTGTGGAAAAATATTTTTTGGCAATTTTTGCAACATCCCAGCTACGGATATCAAGCCGTAGCAAATCGGGAATATTTAATATGTTGATGTCAGGGAAATTATTTCTTATCGTTACAATATCCTTTTCAAATTGTTCGATTGTGCGTGGTATAATTTCTATTGATATATTTTTCATATCTTTTTTTTATATGCTAACATTAATTATCCAGATTACCCGTTGACATCTCTAATGGAAAAAATATAGCACATTTTAGAATTTGATAAAAGAAAAATCAAAATTAAATCAATGACATCACTTTTATAGTAAAGCTATTTATAAGACAGGATATTAGTGCGTTGTCT
>JAOUJR010000187.1 GCA_029883145.1 Nitrospirota bacterium | reverse complement strand
GCAGAATTGTTTTTTCTGGGTGGATTATTTGAGATATTGATCTTATAGTTTCAGAATATCAATAGAAGACAGTTAAGACACAAAAATTGTTTCACAAAAACTTAGTTTTTCAACAGGCTGTTACGCAAAATAATCTACGTAATTGAATTATTGAATTTTTCTGAATCGGGTTGTATAATATTTTGTTAGGATACAGGAGGGTAATCTTGATTTTCCCTGAATCAGGTATTGATGTATTCCCGCTGATACCCCCGATCGTCGCTCTTTGTGTCTCCTTTTTCACCTCCATGGGTGGTGTCTCAGGGGCTTTCCTTTTGCTCCCCTTCCAAGTGAGCATCCTCGGCTTTGTCAGCCCTGCTGTATCTCCCACCAATCTGATTTTTAACATTGTGGCTATTCCCGGTGGTGTCTTGCGCTTTATCAGGGAAGGAAGGATGGCCTGGCCCCTTACGTGGGTAATAATTATGGCTACCCTGCCCGGTGTCTTTATCGGTTGTGTACTCAGAATCTCTTATCTGCCAGACCCTGAGACATTCAAGGTTTTTGTGGGATGTGTCCTTCTCTATATAGGATGTCGTATTACCTATGACACCCTTTTCCGTCCCAAAAAGGTAGCAGAGAAAGCTAAGGCCCTTGACGCAAAGTTCAAGCAACGGGTAAAGGAAATCAAGGAGAAGCAGAAGAGCAAGGTGGCGGCTGGGCTTCCACCCGAGGCAGTGGTCAAGACGATAAAATTCTCACCCCGCCAGATAATATATGAGTTTTACGGCGAGACATACTCCTTTAATGTCCTCCCCCTCTTCATCGTAGCCTTTATCGTGGGGATTATTGGAGGCACCTATGGGATTGGCGGCGGTGCTATCATTGCACCCTTTCTCGTAGCATTCTTTCGCCTCCCGGTACACACCATAGCCGGGGCTTCCCTCATGGGTACATTCTTAACCTCTATCGTGGGGGTCATTTTCTATGTGGTTGTTGCCCCTATGTATGCATACACCGGTCTGGATATAACCCCTGACTGGCTGTTAGGGTTTCTCTTCGGCATCGGAGGAACTATTGGTATATACTTTGGTGCCCGAGCCCAGAAATATTTCCCTGCTAAGTTTATCAAGCTCACCTTAGCATTTATTATCGTATTCTTAGGTCTCTCCTACGTACTCTAATCGAGGCTCAGGATTTAATAGACGCGACCAGCGAGGAAGAAAATGTCCTGCAAAAGATTCTGGGCACGCACCTGAAATTCCATCTTCTCAATTTCTGCCTCCAGAACCTGAACCTGTGCCCCGATGTTTTCTAACATCGATATCCTTCCTGCTTCATAGGCAATATTGAAAAATCTTCTGGTCTCTTCTGCTAAGGGTAGAATCTCTTTGGAGTATTTTTCGAGATTTTTAAAGGCATTTTCGTAAGAGGTCATGTGTTTTGCTGAGGAGCCCAGGAGGCCTGAACGCTCTGCATGGAGCTCCTTCTGAGCCTGCTCGAGGCTAGCCTCAGCCGCCATAATTCCGCCCTGATTTCTATCGAAGAGCGGAATGGGGACCATCATTTCAAGGCCATAGGTATCTTGATTTCTTGCCCTATCACTCAACATCGTAGCTTTGAGGGTAATGTCAGGAATGAATAGATATTTTTCTCTTTCCAGCTTCTGTCGGGCTGTTTCAACCTTCCTTCTAAGCAGATTAATCTCCGGATTTTTCTCAAGGAGCTCCTTTGCAAGATCAATCTCTCTGGGAAGGCTCTCCAGTTCCGGTAAATCTCCATTTACACTTTTTATAGTTCCGGGGTTCAAGCCAACCTTCTCCTCGAAGAGGCGAAGGTTTTGCTCTATCTCTTTGGTAAGCGTTTCAACCTTCACCGTTTTTTTCCTGTAACTCACTTCATAATCGATAAAGTCCTTTCCTGAAATCTTTCCGAAGACCAGTTTTGTTTTAGCCATCTGCCTCATTTTCCCTATAAGGGACAAAACTTCTTTCTCCTTTTCCAGACGTTTTTGCAGGTAATAAATGTTATTGAAAAGCTTCGTCACCTCATTTTTAAAAACAGCCCTTCTATAATAAAAGCCTTCTATTGCCTCGTCTACTTCCTTTTCGCCTACCTTCATCCGGTAATGCCTCTTTCCGCCCAATTCAAATTTCTGGGAGATGAGGAATTCATCAGTCCTTTCTCCGAGGTTAAAATCACCTGGCAGCCTCTTGGGCTTCCACTCAAAAGCCGGATTAGGAAAGAGGGACGCCTGCTCTAAGAGGCCGATTTTTACCTGTATCTTCTTTCTCTCTGGCTCAATAACAGGCGCCCGATCCACTAAATAATCAATATCCATTTTTTCGACAATATCCTTTTCAAACACCACTCCATGCGGGTACCTTTTTTCACTTTCATCTTCTACAGCCTTAAATGGGAACTGAACGCCAGCAGGAATCTCCTTGAAAACCCTGTCTTCGGCAGCACTCCATGCCGTGGCGCTAATAGCACCACATAAACCCGAAAGTAATAACAAAAGATAAAATTTGAAAGCCTTTTTTATTTTTACCATAGAGTCCAAAATTCAACCCTGAAAAACCGTATAATCCCTCTAAAGAGAACATGGCCTAAACTATATTTACCGCAGTATATCTTGGCAAAACAGTTTGTCTCTGATTTGATTAAGCTATCTTTATTAGTAATTAAACTATAGACCATCACTTTCGGTTTGCCCTTTTCAACCTTTGTAGTTTTAGGGGCAATACTGATAACCTCACCTGAGAATGTCTCAAAGGGAAGGGCCGACAATCTAATAGCCACCTTTTGCCCTATTTTAACATAGGTAACATCTTTATCCGATATCGGTATCTCTGCAAGTAATTTATCAATGGCTTCAATACGCAAAATTTCTTTGCCTTTATCAATATACTCACCTTTCTTTAAATGCACCCAGGCAGTTGTAACAGTTCCGTCAATGGGACTTCTAATATTTGTCCTCTCCAGATCAATCTTGAGGTATGAAAACTTTGTCTTTAATTCCTCAATCCTTGCCCGTTTAGCCTCTATAATCTCAACCCTTTCACCCATCTTGAGCAAGGCCAGGCGGTTTTGTTTCTCCAATAATTGGGCTTTTGTGACGGAAAGGTCTTTTTTGATCTGGTCATATTCAGCCTCTGGTGAAACTCTTTCTTTCCAGAGCTTCTCAATCCTGTCCAGCTCCTTTTCCAGGTAAATCTTTTTTGAATTCACCGCTTCTATTTCAGCTTCCAGGGCCTTAATCTCTTCCGGAAGGGGACCCTCAACAAGTCGCTTAAGCTCCCACTCTTCTGACTTGATCCTGGACTGTAGTTTAGATATTTCAAGAGCAATGTCGTCATCGAGTAACTTGACCAAGAGGTCGCCTTTTTTAACAATGTCGCCTTCTTTAATATAGATTTCTTTCAATATCCCGCTTATTTCCGGACGTATAAAGACCTCACTATGAGGAAACAATTTGGTATATCCGGTTAAGGTGAGCTCACTCTTAACAAAAACTAAAATCACTAGCAAAAAGAGCAAAATGGGAATGAGGTAAACTATCTTTTTTTTCATCAATTTTTGAAAAAATGTCTCTTCCTCAGGCTTTTCTTCTGCGGGCTTTTCCATGTAATTACTCCATTCTGGTTTCTATTTGGGATTGGATTAGTATTAAGTTTTAGTATTAAGTTAAGGTAAAATACCCCTGAAGTCAAGACATTTTTTTATGCGGGGGATTAAAAATCGGGCCTGAATAGGTCATCGGCAATACCCTCCAGACGCAATTCTACCTTAGGATGTTCCGGGTCATTAGAGTAGACGGTCACCCTTTCCACAAAAGGACCGGGATGCCAGGTCAAGGATATGGTGACATGAATACTGCCCTCCTGCCCGGGAGGGATAGTTTTATCAAAAGAGACCTCAGTAAAATATCCTGAGGAGGGTTTAGCATCCTGAATGATTAAGACCCCATCACCTG
The DNA here is from genome assembly GCA_029883145.1 of Nitrospirota bacterium. GTDB lineage: Bacteria > Nitrospirota > Thermodesulfovibrionia > Thermodesulfovibrionales > SM23-35 > VGWZ01. The sequence continues at coordinate 374 of JAOUJR010000187.1, read as the reverse complement.
CATTTTTTACCTTAAAGGTATGGCTTAGGTCAGTGCCCACCTCGACTTCTTCAAAGTCAAAAGTAAAGGAGTCTACAACCAGGCGTGGTTTCTTTACCTCCTCTAACTTCTCTGCCAGAACATTTTCATGAGACAATATAAATAGTCCAAAGACTATGGAAGCTATTAAAAATAGCCGTAGCACTTTCATGATTCCCCTCCTTCATTCCAGAACAATTTCGTCGGAAGCATATAAAATATCGGCTTATAATAATATATTAATACAGAATACCGGAAAATGTTCTTTTAGTGTTAAATTTCAAACCGAAATTTGAATGCTTCCTTGCACCAAAACATAAGGAGATGATATAATTCGCTCCCATGAAGGCAAATTA
>JAOUJR010000186.1 GCA_029883145.1 Nitrospirota bacterium | reverse complement strand
GACCAGAAATCTAGAAGGCACACCCCTTAGACGGATGATGTCACGAATCTTCCCCTTAACGTTCCACTCATTCTGACATACAACCGGGCACGAGGAACAATCTTCGCAAACGTGACGGGGAAGAGCCAATGACGCGATAAGGCTTTGAGCGAGGGCAGGTTGACGATAACTGTAAGCGTACATATAAGACCGCATCAAGTCAGGAATAGGGAGTTCAGCACAGCATTGTGGCAAACACTGGCCACAACCTTGGCAGTATAATCCAGGGACTGAGGCCCCCCTTTTCAAGTCATTCTTTTCGGCCTCAGTCAAGTTCAAATCTTCCATAACCGAGAGGTCTACACTCATCTCCTCAAAGTTACTGAATCCAGGGATAGTGGCATGGACATTGGAGTCCTGCAGGACCCATTTTAAAGATGCGCACGGATTTACGGGCTTTTCGCCTTTTTCCAACTCTCCTCTTATCACCTTTATGGCCACGACTCCCAGTCCTGCATTGGCGGCTTTGGCAATGGCTTCTTTGACCTGCCTATGATTTTTCTGTTTGTAATTGTAAGAAGCCATTACGACCTCATAAAAATTTGAATCAGCGGCCGCATGAACCGCCTCCGTCACATTACTATGGGTCGTAATGCCGAGAAATCGAGCTTTACCAACCTTTTTTGCCTTTTCCATCGCTTTCATTACGGGCTCATGGAAGGCCGATTCTCTTCGAGAGACCATATGATGGTAGACAATGTCCACATAGTCCATTTTTAAACGTTTAAGGGCCATATCAAGTTTCTTGAGAAATTCATCCTCTGTTGCTGCTTTGGTATAAAGACCCGTTTTGTAATCTTGGGGAAGATGAATCTTGGTGCCGAATACAACAGATTCCCGGGGCACTCCCTTGAGGACCTCACCAATCATTTCCTCATTATGTATTTGCTGCGGCTGGCCTGCGGTGCTGTCGAAGTGAGTGATTCCTGCATCGAGGGCTGCCTGCATAAGAGCCGGGCTACCAGAAGAGAGTATTCCAATTCCGATCACCGGGACTCTTATTCCGGTCTTTCCAAGGGTACGGTAAATAAGTTTTTTCTCCTTTTGGTTTTTCCCCTGTCTTTTATCGGTGAAAGGCAGGCAAATGAAACCTGCCATCCCCGCAACCGAAGACTTCATGAAATGCCTTCTGTTGATAAATTTGTTATTCATAGATTGCCCTCCATAAATTCGTCGCTGCCAGCCTCTTCCTGGCATCTTCCACCTCAGCTATACCTAGGTCAGCGTCCTTCCACAGGTCGAGGAACGCTGACACCGGGATTCCTAAGGTTTAGGATGCCAAGGAGCGTTTGGTAGCATTGAAGTAAACGGAACTAAAACAGCAATCAATTCGTCATATTAATCAGTATTCCGATGAAAATTAAAACAACCTGAGAGCTCGAAAGTTGGAGTTCTCTTTAGTTTCTGTTTCTTATCGGCTGCCTGTACTTATGTTTTTTCCTTTTTGTACATAAAAGCTTTCAGCAAGTCAAGTGGGAGAGGGAAGATGATTGTTGAATTTTTTTCTGTTGCAATTTCAGCGAGAGTGCCCAAAAACCTGAGCTGAAGTGCCTGAGGGTTTGTTGAGATGATATCTGCAGCTTTGGTTAACTTATCTGCAGCTTGATATTCACCTTCGGCATGTATAACCTTGGCTCTTCTTTCTCTTTCCGCTTCGGCTTGCTTGGCTATGGCTCTTTGCATATTTTCAGGAAGATCCACATGTTTCATTTCTACCATCTGAACCTTGATTCCCCAGGGGTCTGTGCGCCTATCGATGATTTCTTGGAGTCGAAGGTTGAGTTTCTCTCTCTCTGAGAGAAGATCATCGAGTTCAACCTCACCCAGTGTACTCCGTAATGTTGTCTGTGCAAGTTGTGAAGTGGCATAAAGAAAATCTTGGACTTCGAGGATGGCTTTTTGGGGTTCCATGACACGAAAATACAAAACAGCGTTGACTTTAACTGAAACATTATCTTTGGTGATGACATCTTGAGGAGGAACATCCATGACAACGATCCGAAGACTCACTCTAACCATACGGTCAATTGGGGGAAAAACGAGTATGATGCCTGGTCCTTTTGGTTTGGGAAGCACTCGACCAAGACGAAAAATCACTCCTCTTTCATATTCCCTCAGGATTTTAATCGCATTCAAGAGATAGAGAACGATGAGTGCAATGATGATAACAGGAAAAGTTAACATGTTTACCTCCTCTATTAAGGGTTAGGTTTTCTATTGAGCCACATAATCCAATATTCCCCATATCAACTTTACAAAAGAGAATATTGGGCATCATATTGATTTCCAATTCATTCTTAATCACATTTTTACATAATATAACATTTTATCAGTATATTGGAATCAAAATATGCTATATCCATACAAATAGTGGCTCCCCCTCATACGTCTATCTCAATGAGGCGCAAATACCTTTAAGGTTTGCATTTTCCCATCTACGCTATTGCAATTATTATCATAGCAGGGAATGTTATGTCAATTGAGCAGGAAAGCAGACCTCTCCCCATGTCACACAGGTGTCACCAGAAATGCTTAAGATTGCCTACATTTACATACGGTTGCTAAAACGGAAGGAGACAGAAGTGCTGATGATTTCCAGGGGTGTAGTTGAGGTTTAAGATGGTAGCGGGGGCTGGATTTGAACCATCGACCTTTGGATTCTAACTCTGAGAGTGATACAATTATTGGGCCAGGTCATCACCGGACAGCACTGGGCATTTATTTATTCTTCTTTTCTTTTTTCAATCTTCGTTTTTCCTTTGGATTAAGCTGGGCCTTTTTCTGTTGTTCCCTTCTGCCTTTATCCTTTTTTCCCTTATCACCCATATCTGTTTCTCCTTGCTCGAAAATGACTTGCGCCGGACTGTAGCACCGAAAAATGTGCGTATGTCAGACCTTCCTGGACACTTTGTGTTATTTTGTAAGCTACAAAAAGGAGGTAAAGCATATGCAAAAAGAAGTCAGAGAGGCATTCAGAATCCATTTCAAATGGACAGTTCTTGAATATGCCAAAGTTTGTCGTACTGTGGCCAAGGCTTGTCGTGAATTCAAAGTACCGAGGTCAACCTTTTATAATTGGAAAAAGGCTTTCTATAAAGAGGGAAAGTCAGGTCTAGCCAGAAAAAGCCTATTGCCCGAAACCATCCTAGAAGCTTAGCTCAAGATGTTGTTGATAAGATCCTTCACTTGAGACAGATATATAAACTGGGACCCGAGAGGATCACTTGGTACCTTGAGCGCTATCATGGAATAAAAACCTCAGAATCCAGCGTCTACCGCACTCTCGTTCGAAACGGACTGAGACGTTTACCAAAGAATGCGCCCCGCAGAGCTATTCACACTCGACGTTATGCTAAAAAAGTCCCCGGCCATCACATTCAGGTTGATGTCAAATTTGTCTCTCTGAGGAACTTTGAGGGCAACAGAGTCAGACGCTTTCAATACACTGCGATTGACGATGCCACTCGGATCAGGGCGATGAAAATTTACCCACGTCACAATCAGCAGAATGCCATTAAGTTTATTGATTATGTGATCGAGAAATTCCCTTTCCGTATCCATACGATCCGAACAGACCGAGGCCATGAGTTTCAAGCCCAGTTTCATTGGCATGTCGAGGATAAGGGTATGAGACACGTATATATTAAACCTCGATCTCCTCAGCTCAACGGAAAAGTCGAAAGATCCCACCGAACGGATCAAGAAGAGTTTTATCAATTGTTGACATATACAGATGATGTGGATTTAAATAAAAAATTAGCGGAGTGGGAACGGTTCTATAACCTCGATCGTCCGCATGGAGCATTCAAAGGTAAAACGCCCTACGAAGCATTGAGATGTATGTTGGAATAATTGGAATATTGTTCATGAGGGTATGAAATATTACACGTCAAATAACAATAAGCTTTTGATGCTGACGTAAGTAAAGCAGCAATTAAAACCGGTATGAAATCCCTCCTCTTGCAATGAACCCGTCATAGAATGCGACTTCTCCCAACAAGTAGATGCTGTCGACAATCTCGGCACGGAGGCCAAGGTTTATGTAAATCATGGGAAAAATGCCGATAAAGCTTAAATTTACATCGTTTTCTTCTTCTATGTTATCGATAGCTTCCTTGAGTGTCAGTGTTTCAGTTTTAGTAGTACTGGCACCAGTACTGTCGTTCTTTGTTACAGTAGTTAAGGTAGCCGTTCCATTCAGAGGGCCAGCTCCAAAACCGAATCCAATATAAGGGTGAACCCTTGAACTGGGGATGATGTCCCAGCGGAAATCTAAATTGAAAGAATGCGGGGTTAATTTAA
>JAOUJR010000361.1 GCA_029883145.1 Nitrospirota bacterium | reverse complement strand
ACCATCAACCTCATGGATTCCATCTGAATCAAGCAGACTTTCTATATCGGAAAACTTCCCCATCTTCAGTCTCACCCTTGTATCTGAGATTCTTTTTTCAGCCATCTTCAATGACTCATCATCCCTGTCAATACCGATGAGTAGTCCCCCATGATCTATGAACTTCACAATATTCTCTGAATGTCCCCCAAGACCGATTGTCGCATCTACATACACCCCTCCTGGTTTTGGGTCAAGTAGCTCCAGAACCTCTTTGAGAAGCACAGGTATATGGACAATATCCACAATTAATCTCCAAGGTTACAACCTCTATAACCCATACCCTGCAAGTTTCTCTTCAATGAATTTCTTATCTACCTTTGCAGGGTCAAATAGAGAATCCCACTCAGTTCTATCCCAGATTTCAATCTTTTCAATCTGACCTACAACGACAACGTCGGTATTAATGCGTGCGTCATCCCTGTGTGCTGCTGGTATCAAAACCCTCCCCTGTTTATCCATATCAACCTCAACAGCAGAGGCGATAACCCTTCTCATAAATAACTTAATCGCCTCATCAGACCTCGGCTTTAACCGAACCATATCCTGAAGTTTGTTCCATTCCTCTGACGGGTATAAATAGAGGCACCGGTCAAATGGTGCGTTTGTGACATAAAGTTTTTGACTGTAGTGAATGGAAATAATTTCCCTGAAAGGAGCAGGGATAATTATTCTCCCTTTTGAATCAACATTGTAGTAATATTTCCCGGAGAAGGCTGGCATTTTCCCTCCACTTTCTACCACTTTTTACCACTCACTATAGTGCAGACAAGAGGTAATGTCAAGAAAAAAAAATTAACAACTATATACTGTATTCTAAAAATGAGGCGACTACTATATATTGATTTATTTTTGGATCGTGTCAGAGCAGAGAAAAAATTTTTTATTGTAAAAAGAACAATCGTCGTTTCTGTTTTCTTTTTCCTTTTTTGCTCCGAACTGGAGTTTCTGACAAAGCCAAAAAGTAATTGTGAACCAACGTAAACTTTTTAGTCAGGACATTAATTTTGGGCTTGACAAAAGGGTTTCTTCTTGATACTGTTATTTCAGCTTTATTAATTATGTTCATTGATTAATTCTTTATATGAAAGGAGGGAATAGAGATGACAAAGGCAGAGCTTATCGACAAGATTGCTTCAGGTACAGGATTAAGTAAGTCAGATGCATCTAAGACACTGGATTCTACTCTCAATGCTATCCGGGCAGCTTTAAAGAAAGGGCAGAAGGTCACACTTGTTGGATTCGGGACCTTTTCAGTGGTGAAAAGGAAATCAAGGAAAGGCCGTAATCCAAGGACAGGCGAAACGATCACAATTCCTGCTGCAAAGATACCAAAATTCACATCTGGTAAATCACTTAAAGACGCAGTAAGATAATCTGTATATAATTTTTTTTAAAATAAAAGGGGCAAGTCCGACTTGCCCCTTTTATTTTAAAAAACTTTTTGCTATTCTTTAGGAGAGAGAAATAAATCCATGAAAAAAAGAAAGGGGGGAAATTATGCTTATTGAATTTAGTATCATACCAATAGGTGTGGGCAACAGCATTGGCGGTCAGCTTGCCGAGGTATTAAAAATAGTGGACATAAGCGGACTCCCTTACAAAGTAAATCCTATGGGCACTGTGATTGAAGGCGAATGGGATGAGGTAATGAAGCTTATCAAGAAATGTCACAGAACGGTGATGAAAACCGGAGAGCGAGTACTCACCACGATCTCTATTGATGACAGAAAAGGCAAACCGAACAGGATAGAGGAGAAGGTAAAATCAATAGAAAGAAGGATTGGAAAAACTCTTAAAAAATAAAAGGGAGGAATAATGGCTGTAAAGATAACATTAAGTATCATCAAGGCAGATGTGGGTGGTTATGTCGGACATTCAAGTATACATACTGACCTTCTTGATACCGCAAAAGAAAAATTATCACATGCTCAAGAAAAGGGAATATTAATTGACTACCATGTGACAAGATGTGGAGATGATCTCGAACTTATCATGACTCATAAGCATGGAGTAGATGCTGAAAATATCCACAATCTTGCATGGAATACCTTCGTTGCATGCACTGAGATTGCAAAGGACCTTAAACTGTACGGTGCAGGTCAAGACCTTCTTTCTGATGCATTCAGCGGGAATGTAAAGGGCATGGGACCTGGCGTTGCAGAGATGGAATTCGAGGAAAGAAAGAGTGAGCCCGTAATCATCTTCATGGCTGATAAGACATCACCGGGTGCATGGAACTTGCCACTCTATAAAATCTTTGCTGACCCGTTTAACACAGCAGGCCTTGTGATAGATCCTACAATGCATGATGGTTTTGTCTTCGAGGTCGTGGATGTATACGAACATAAAAAAATTACGCTCTCATCTCCTGAAGAAATATATGATCTCTTAATGTTCATTGGTGCAATGAGGAGGTTCATGATAAAGGCTGTGTACAGGAAAGACGGGATGATTGCAGCAGTCGCATCAACACAGAA
>JAOUJR010000185.1 GCA_029883145.1 Nitrospirota bacterium | reverse complement strand
TCACAGATACTTATTCTTGGGTTGGCATATAAAAAGGATGTAGATGATGTAAGGGAGTCTCCTTCACTTGAACTTATTAAGCTTCTTAAAAATAAGGGGGCAAAAATTGATTATAATGATCCATATGTTCCTAAAACGCATAAAATGAGGCGGTACGATTTTAAGATGACCTCTGTCCCCCTGACAGAAAGAAAACTCAAGAAATGCGACTGCGTTGTTATTGCAACAAACCATTCTTCCTATGACTATGGTTTTATAGCCAAGCACAGCAGGCTAATAGTGGACACGAGAAATGCGATGAGTAGTGTTCACAATCTTGTAATTGGAGAGATCATAAAGGCATAACATACTTCATCTTGATATTCCCTGTAGGCTTGCTACATGGTATCCATGGTATAATAAGCTTTATGTATGGAAAAATGAAGGGGATTAAGGAGATGATTTCATTATGCATGGCAAATTCATTATCACATAGTATTTCCTGTGAAATACAGGAAAGTGCTTTTGGATGGTGAAGTAGTAGAGATAATAAGAGATATAGCGATTGGGATAGAAGAGAGGTATGCAATAGAAAAAGAAGCAATGGGAATGGATAAAGACCACATTCATATACTCTGCGGAGGGCATCTAAAGTTATCGCCGGAGCAGATAGTATGGATATTCAAAAGTATAACGGCGAGAGAAATATTTAGAAAGAAGCCGACGATAAAGAAAGAGTTATGGGGAGGGGAGTTCTGGACGGATGGATACTATGTAGCGATAGTTGGAGCGAAGGCAAATTGGGAAACAGTGGAAAATTCTGTACAAGCACAAGGGAAATTGAAGGAGGAGCTGAAACAGATAAAGTTATTTTGAGTTTTGATACCCTGCAGTCTTGCCGCAGGGTTCTTCATTAAAAGAAATGGACATGTGATATGAAGAAAAGATATTCTTTTTCTGTTGATAGCAGATTATGTATTAGTTCTTGGGGGGAGCAGATCGCCAAGCTTACAGGGGAGAGTGCTTCTGCTACCTTGGGCAAAAAATACCATAAAGTATTCCCGCAGATATTCTCTGGTGAAAAAGATACCTTATCATTAGCTTTAGAAAAAAATAAAAAAATTATTTTGAAAGAGTATCACTTTGATTGTCCCATTGATCATTTTAAAGGAGATATAGAAATAGATCCTTTGAGGACTGCAAAAGGCGTTAAGGGAGTTAAAATAACCGTTTCTAATATTATACCCTGTTCCGTCACACGAAATCTCCAGAGCTCACAGCGGTTTATTGATCTTGGTAAGACAGCTTCAACTCTTGCACATGGGGTGAGAAATCCTTTAAATGCCATAAAAGGTGCTGTTGTATACCTTAGTGAAAAATATGCTAAAGAACCAGCCCTCATTGAGTTTACAAAGATAATGAATGAAGAAATCTTGCGGATTGATAATTTTATTTCACAGTTTCTCAGTGCATCTTTTTCGTATGAAAGGTTTTCTTTGACAGATATTAATTCATTACTAAAAAAAATAGAAGTACTTACATTTCTTCAAACACATACCTATAACATCAGGTCAAACTATAAATATGGGGATATTCCTTCTATAATGATCAACTACTTTCAGATTGAGCAGGCAATTCTCAATGTTATAAACAATGCAATAGATGCTATGCGTTCTGGAGGTGAGCTTAAAGTAACGACACGAATGGAAACCCTTACTGGCATTGATTTTGTTAAAATCGAAATTTCTGATACTGGCCCGGGGATAGCTGAGACCAGAATTGATGTCCGGTCTATACCCACAGAAGATAAAGGAAAAGGGTTCGGGTTGTTTATAACTCGTGAAATTATTCAGTCCTATAATGGCCATCTCGAGATAAAAAGTAAGAAAGGAAAAGGAACCACAGTAAAGTTATACCTTCCGATCAATTCAATCGGTGAAGTAAAATGAAAGGCAAAAGTAAAGGGGATATTTTAATTGTAGATGACGAGCCTAATGCTATCAAAGTGCTCTCTGCAATATTATCAGAAGATGGCTATGCTGTGCTTGAAGCGAAGGATGTTGAAAGTGCAACTAAAACAATACGTAAGGAGAATGTAGATGCAGTAATCACTGACCTGAAGATGCCGGGCAAGGATGGGATGCAATTTTTTGAATATATTACTGAAAACTATCCTGATGTTCCTGTTATCTTTCTTACAGCCTATGGAACGGTTGAATCTGCTGTTTCTGCAATCACCCATGGTGCCTTTTATTATTTTATTAAACCTGTTGATTATCTGAAACTTAAGAGCATACTGGTAAGGGCAATGGAACAGCGGTGTCTTAAAAGAGAACTCGAGTTCCTGAAAAAAAGGCTTTCAGAAGAGAAAAGAAGTTATATTATTGGTAATACCTCGGAGATGATTAAAATATTTAAAACTATTGAGGCAATCAAAGATTCAGCAAGCAGTGTATTGATTTGTGGTGAGACAGGCACAGGAAAAGAGGTTATAGCAAGGGCGTTACATTATAGCAGCACAAGAAAGGACAAGCCCTTTATTACAGTTAACTGTGCTGCCATGCCAAGGGAGCTCATAGAGTCAGAACTCTTCGGTTGTGAAAGAGGAGCTTATACAGGTGCATTTTCAAGGAGAATAGGGCGTTTTGAGGAGGCCTCTGGAGGTACAATATTACTCGATGAGATTGGGGAACTTAAGCCTCCATTACAGGCAAAGCTCCTCAGAGTACTCGAGGAGAGAGAGGTTGAGCGGCTTGGAAGCAGCAAAAAGATTAAGGTGGACTTCAGGCTGCTATCCTCTACCAATTGTGATCTCAAAAAAGAGGTGCAGGCTGGCAATTTCAGAGAAGACCTTCTTTATAGAATAAACATAGTACAGATAGATGTACCCCCACTCAGGGAGAGAAAAGATGACATACCGCTATTGGTAACAGAATTTGTAAAAGAATTCTGTATCAGGGAGAAGAAGGTGCTCACCGTTTCAGATCAGGTAATGAGAGTATTCCAAAATTACCACTGGCCGGGCAATGTCAGGCAGCTAAAAAATGTTATAGAGAGAGCAGTGGTTTTAGGAAAAGGAAACATGATTACCATGAAAGAATTGCCTGAGGAATTTTTATTCTTGAAGGAAAAGACCGGAACTCCTTTTCAGAAAACTCTGAAAGATTTGGAGATACAGGCAATAAAGGATGCACTCCAGGAATGTAAAGGCAATAAGGCGAAAGCTGCCAGGATGCTGGGGATATCAAGAAAGGCTTTTTATAAGAGACTCTTGGAAGCTCAGATTATATAAAATGCATCCAATGGATACAAAAATCTGGACAAGTGTTTCCATAAGACACATAAATCTTTTTAGAAATTTTTCTATTCTTAGGCTCCAAATAAAAAATATAAACCCTTTTTATAAAAATTTTTCTTAAACTCACCTATCAACATTCTCATCATAATTCCTTAAAAGATTTAAATTTTTGTTGAATAAATTTTTATTTAATAACCATGCGGCTTCTCAGAAAAATTATTACTGAATTCTTACCTGGTATGATTGTTGCTTATGTCAAAGATGGATGGGAAATTATTTATGGAATGGTTTGCCTTACATGTTAAATCGAGACATGAGTTTGTTACCAATGGTGAATTGATGAAGAAAGGAATTGAGACCTTTCTGCCTTCTATAAAGAAGTGGAGACAGTGGAAAGACAGAAAAAAACTTATAGACTTTCCGCTCTTTCCTGGTTACCTTTTTGTACATAGCTATCCGAATCCAGAAGAGTTTATAAATGTGCTTAAGACAAAGGGAGCCGTAACCTTTATCTCTTTGGAATCCGGAAATCCAACGCCCGTACCCTCAGAAGAGATAAGTTCTCTAAAGCTTCTCATCGAGAACGGAAAAGAGCTTGATATCTATCCTCATCTCAAAGAGGGAACATGGGTTAGGGTGAAGAGGGGAGCGCTCAAAGGTGCAGAAGGGATTCTCAAGATGAAAGAAGATCAGTATATGTTTCTGATTAACGTAAGGCTTCTCGGTAGAAGTGTAGGCGTGACGATTCATGCAGATGATATTGAGAGCGCTTAAGATATTTTTTGATAGAGAATAAATTTTTAAATAATTCAGTCTGAATGACATTCGGTTTCTAAATTTTTCTCTTATCCTTTTCGGTTCTGAATGTAACTGAGAAGGCGGAGCATTGCCTAAAAGAATTCCCCTTAAAACCTAAATAAAGCCAAAAATGTAGAACACGATATCGTGTTTAATTTATATCTATCAATCCTTTTCAATAGAGAGGTTTTTTATGAAAAAGATATTAATATTTGATGAAAGTGGCTTTTCACATATCTGTTCAGCAATCCTTGAACTCGAAGGGCATAAGACAGAGATACT
>JAOUJR010000184.1 GCA_029883145.1 Nitrospirota bacterium | reverse complement strand
ACGATATCGTGTTTAACTTATATCTATCAATCCTTTTCAATAGAGAGGTTTTTTATGAAAAAGATATTAATATTTGATGAAAGTGGCTTTTCACATATCTGTTCAGCAATCCTTGAACTCGAAGGGCATAAGACAGAGATACTGAAAGACGTTAAAGACATGTTACCGAAATTAAAAAATAAGGAATTTGCATTGATAATAACAAGTTATCCCTTCGGGTATTTTTTGTTTGAGGAGATAAAGAAACTTGATCTCCCCATAATTATATTGACTGACCATATTAACAGAGATTTTATCAGCCTCCTTCAGGATTTTGGCAACTCTTACTCTATGATAAAGCCCCTTGATTATAAGAAGTTTAGATCTTTAGTAAAAAATTTGTTGGACAGAAAATCAGACATAATGGATGGGCACAGAATTTATTAAAACAATTATGGTTAACTCCCTTTTTCCAGAATATCTTTTTTCAAATCATTCATGATTAATATAACCAAAATATATCTGACTGTTAAAGACATTATTGTAAAAGAGAGACGCCTTTTAGTCATCTTTATTCATATCATTCAGGCTGCACTCGCAAATTATTTCGCCTTTATTATCAGATTCGAAGCAGTTATTCCTCCTTCAGATTTTAACTTGTTCATATCTTATTTACCTGTGCTCTTAACAATACGCCTTATTCTCTATCTTCAGGCAGGTCTCTATAAAGACCTCTGGCGATATGCAAGTATTAGTGATCTTATTAAAATCATAAAATCTGCAACTATAGGAAGCATCATCTTCTTTCTTATGATTAGATATCTGATTGGTGAAATAGCCTATCCACGCTCAATATATGTGCTTGATTTTCTATTGTTTATTATTATTTCTGGAGGAAGCAGATTTTTTGTCAGAGTATTCAGGGAGTACATAAGCTCAAAAACTTCTGGAAGAAAGGTATTTATTATAGGGACTGGTAGTGCTGGAGAAATGATTGTAAGGGATATGAAGAACGACCCTAAACTTGGATATAAACCTATCGGATTTATTGACAACGATCCACATAAGAAAGGCCTCGCGATTCATGGGGTACCAATCCTTGGACCCTGTAGTATGATCTCTAAATTTATTGAAAATCATAAACCAGAAGAAATCATCATCTCCTTGCCTTCTACAAGTAGTAGCACGTTAAAAGAGATTTATGAACTATGTAAGCCATTCAATGTAACCATCAAGAAGCTGCCAGGATTAAACGACATACTAAATGGCAATATTTCTGTAGAGTCAAAGCTTGGGAAAATGCTCATTGATGCTAATGTGGTAACAGAATCCCAGGTACAGGAAGCTCTGACTTTACAAAAAGAGGAAGGGGGTAGGCTTGGATCGAAACTTGTCGAACTTGGATATATTAGCGAAAAAACTCTTTTTTCTTCTCTCCAGAAACAATATAGCGTTTCGCATATAAAGCCTATTTCACTCGAAGATCTTCTTCAGAGAGAGCCTGTGAGAACTGACATAAAATCTGTAAGAGATTATATTGAAGATAAATCTGTTATGGTAACTGGCGCTGGTGGTTCAATCGGTTCTGAACTCTGTAGTCAGATAATTAATTACAGCCCGTCTAAAATTATCCTGCTCGATAGATACGAGAATACGCTTATGCATGTGGACATCGAATTGCGGAAGAGAAAACAAAAACCAGATATAGTTACTACTATCGGAGATATACAGGATGCGTTAACTTTAGAATACTTATTTTTGAAACACAAACCGCAGATTATTTTTCACGCTGCGGCATATAAACATGTCCCTTTGATGGAATATAATCCGATAGAGGCTATAAAGAACAATATATTTGGAACAAAAAAGATTCTTGAAGCAGCTTCAAGACACAACGCAGCAAGCTTTGTGATGATATCAACAGACAAGGCGGTTAATCCAACGAGTATTATGGGAGCGACAAAACGCGTAGCAGAACTTTTGACCATGAGTATGAGTTCCACCAACACTACTAAATTTACCACTGTAAGATTTGGAAATGTCCTTGGAAGTAATGGAAGCGTTGTTCCAATTTTTGAGAAACAGATAAAACATGGCGGACCAGTGACAGTCACTCACCCGGAGATAAAGAGATTTTTTATGCTCATTCCTGAGGCTATACAACTTGTCCTTATAGCTTCTGCAGCAGGAAAAGGTGGCGAGATATTTGTCCTTGACATGGGCGAACAAATAAAAATTATTGACCTTGCAGAAAACCTTATAAGGTTGACAGGATTTATTCCTTATGAAGATATAAAGATAAAGTTTACAGGACTGAGGCCAGGGGAGAAGCTCTATGAAGAACTTTTTGATGAATCCGAAACGGTGGTACCCACATTTCACGGAAAACTTAGGATAGCTATTCCTGAGATTCCCTCAGTTGATAATATTAACAAACATATTTTGGAGCTTGAACAAGTTGTTTTGTCGAATGCTTTTGATAAAGTAGTACCTGTAATTCAGAGAATAGTACCAAATTTTAAAAATTACAAAATAGACAATGCTGAGATTGTTAAAAGTTAGCATGTACGACAATTGCAATGATACCGGATAGCAAAGCTATTGAATTTAAGCGGAGTTCAATTGTTGTTTAAATATAAATGAAAATAGAAGGAGGCCAAAATGAAAAAGATTCTTTTCGTTGTTTTAACTCTGTTAATAATAGCAACATCTTTGTCATATGCCAATGATGAATACATGCTTGGCCCAGAGGATATGATACAGATTTTAGTCTGGAAGAACCCTGAACTGAGCCTTACGATACCAGTCAGGCCGGATGGTAAAATCTCAGTGCCCCTTGTTGGAGACGTTCAAGCCAGTGGGTATACCACTACTAAATTATCTGAAGTTATTACAAAGCGTTTGACAGCATATATTCAGTCGCCCCATGTAACCGTCATCTTAACTCAAATAAACAGCCCCAAGGTTTTTGTTATGGGAAAAGGGGTAACCTCAAACGTTGTAGTGCTTAAAAGAAAAACGACTCTCTTAGAACTATTTTCCCAGATAGTTCTTACTCCAAACTCAGATTTGAAAAATGCTTCACTTATACGGAATAATGAGAAACTACCCAATAGAATAAAAGACCTCGTCGCGAAGGGGGATTTAACACAAAACATTGTTTTACAACCGGGGGATATTTTATATATTCCTGATAGCTTCTGGTAAAAGAGAGAGAATAAATATTATATTTTAGTTTAAAATAATTTAGGAGGAAATTATGGCAAAGGAAAACAAAATATTTAACTATAAACAATATTATGAGCTTTTCATCGGAAATAAATTTCATTTTTTCATCCCCTTCTTTGTCGTTTTAACAGTTGCTATTTTAGCTGCTATTTTTCTCCCTAAAAGATATACTTCGAGCACAACGGTACTCATTGAGCAGGCAAATGTTATTAAGCCGTTGATGAGAGATATTGCATACACCTCAGACATGTCCGAAAGACTACATACCATACGTCAGCAAATAGAAAGCAGGGCTTTTCTTGAAAAAGTTTTAAATCAATACTATCCTGATACGAAACTAACAGCGGTTCAACTTGAAGAAAAAATAAAAAACCTCGGAAAACAGATTGAACTAAAACAAAAGGGCAGAGATATGTTTCAAATTATATTCAGGGACTCAGAACCTGCTCACGCGAGAGATATGGCAAATAATCTTACAACCTTACTTATCACTGAAAATATTTCTGCGAAACAGGCTGAGTCAATTGATTCGGTAGAATTTATAGAGAAACAACTTGGAATTTACAAAGCGAAATTAGAAGAATCAGAAAAGGCATTAAAAAGCTTCAAAGAAGAGAATATTGGCCAATTACCCGGCGCTGAACAAACAACTCTTTCAAATTTAGAACGATTCACGACAGATCTTACGAACACAAGTTTGCACATTAAAGAGTTGGAAAGAAAAAAAGAAAATCTGGTTGCACAGCTTTCTAAAGAAGAACCTATGATAGTAGGATTTACCTCAACTGATTCAACTTCCTTAGCCGGAAGACTTTCTGCGTTACAGACCGAGTTAGCTCGGTTAATGACTGAATATACAGATAAATATCCAGATGTCATAAGAGTGAAGAGAGAAATTGAAGAACTTAAAAAACAATTAAATAGACAAAGTCAACAAAAGGTGGCTGATGGAAGCCAGACAATGACTATTAATCCAATGTATCAGCGTTTGAAAGAAGATCTGAGTAGAACTGACCAAGAAATAGCGTCATCTAAAGAAAGAGAAAGGGATCTTAGGGGAAAGATAGCTATCCAGAGATCTAAAGCTCATAGCGTACCGCGCATGGAACAGGAACTGACAAGACTCACAAGGGATTACACGGTGAATAGCACTCTATATCAGACTCTTCTAAGGCGGTTAGAGGAC
>JAOUJR010000183.1 GCA_029883145.1 Nitrospirota bacterium | reverse complement strand
GGCTTTATCCTGTTAATCTTTTATTTTAAATTAGGGACGCAGAGTCTGTCTAAAAACCCAGGAATCATTAAATGTGACGGTTATATTAAATGAATCTTGTCTAAGAAAGAATATAAGCTTTTTGCTTGTCTTATTGAAATTCTTCTCATCAATTCCTCTCTATCCGCATTAATGAAATTTTGATATAATTTTGTCATCTTAAGAATTATTAAGAAAGGAGATTTTTGAAAAAATAAGAAACAAATGAGTTATTGGGTTATTGCGTTATTAGTTACTTTTTGAAAAGCATTAATTCTACTGTTCAACCAGACAATAAATACATGTTAAAATGATAATTGATAACAGCGGATTGAAGATACCTCATGAGAGCAGAGCCTCTAAGGAGTAGTATATGGTAGAAAGAATATTAAGTCTTTTTCTTAAGGTAAGAGACAGTTTTGACGATGTGAAAGAGAAGGTATCCCTCATTAAACCATATCTGGAACTCCCTTTCGACGAGGTTGAAGATAAGGTATTACTCCTCGCACCATACTATCAACTCCATCTATACTCACCAGGGTGGGCTATGAAGATTGAAGAATTTGAACAACGTCTTGGTTTTCAGCCAGAACTTATTTATGAAAGCGCAGAGAAGGTTTATGCAATTTCAATTCTCTATAGAATGGATGATGAGATTACAACGGGATTTATCGCACATGAATTTGCCGAAATAGTTGCGAGAGAAAAAAATCTCCAGGACCATGAAGCGATTGACAGGATATGTTTTGAGAGGGGATTTGGAAAGCACCTTCTCAGTGCACTTGAGAGTGACTTTATGCCTGGAATGCTCGCGAGGTTCTTTACAAACAGGGCTGATATTGACAGCAGAATAGAACATCTAAAAAGACTCTTATCATAAAAATGAGGAATTATTAGGTACGGTTATTTTAGCTTCCACATTTTGCAATCTATAGTGAACAATCTGAGGAAATTACTCATCAATGCCCTTTAAATACTAAATCGGTTTTAATGTGACGGTTATATTAAATGAATCTTGTCTAAGAAAGAATATAAGCTTTTGGCTTGTCTTATCGAAATTCTTCTCATCAATTCCTCTCTATCCGCATTAATGAAATTTTGATATAATCTTGTCATCTTAAGAATTACTAAGAAAGAAGATTTTTGAAAAAACAGGAAACATCGGAGGGAACAGGCTTTGTCTCTTGAGAAAGTTCTTTTTACGTGGAGCGGTGGTAAAGACAGCGCCATGGCTCTTTATGAACTCAAGAAAAGTAATTGTTATGAAATTGCTTCACTGTTAACCACAATAACAAGAGAGTATGACAGGATCAGCATACATGGCGTCCGTCGGATCTTACTCGAACAGCAGGCGGATTCCCTTGGCCTTCCCCTTGAGAAAGTCTTTATCTCAAATGACTCTTCGAATGAAGAGTATGAATCCAGTATGAAAGCCGTGCTTGATAGATATCGCTCAGCCGGTATCTCATCAGTCGCTTACGGCGACATATTTATGGAGGATTTGAGAAAATACCGAGAAGACAATCTGGCGAAGGTTGGGATGAAGGCGCTTTTCCCCATTTGGAAAAAGGATGCCGCTGAACTTGCTCATGCTTTCATCAATGTAGGTTTTAAGGCTGTCATCACCTGTGTAGATTCAAAGACTCTCGACAGCGATTTTGCGGGAAGGGTTTTTGATAAGAAGTTTCTCTCTGAGCTTCCTCCTGGCGTTAATCCCTGCGGTGAGAACGGAGAATTCCACACATTCGTTTATGACGGTCCGATATTTCGGAACAAGGTCGTGTATGGTAAAGGAGAAGTTGTTCTCAGGGATGAGCGTTTCTGGTATTGTGATATTATGCCTTTTGAATAATGAACAATCTGAAGAAATCACATTAATGCCCTTTAAATACTATAAACGTCTGACAGCCAGTCAGCGACGGGTATATGACAAAAGCGATGAGGTCACCTCGGTTGTTATTCCAAAAGCTTCTGAACTCTATCCCGTGGTTCATATGATTGAGGAAGCACTCTTCAGGGAAGATAAAGGTGAGATAGAAATCTTCTGCCAGAAACTTGTCTCATCACTCACAACACGTCTGAAAACTCCTTCGATTCAAATAAAGGTGCTCGCTGTACGGCCTCACAATGCCTATGGTGAGCTCCACGGATTGTATAATCCATCCAATAGAAAAACTTCTGCCATGATTACTGTCTGGATGCGCACCGCCCAATTGAAAAAGGTCGCTGCCTTTCGCACCTTCCTCAGAACCTTGCTCCATGAGCTCTGCCATCATCTTGATTACGAATACTTCAGGTTTCCCCATTCTTTTCACACCGAGGGTTTTTATAAGCGAGAGTCGAGCCTGTTTCATCAACTGGTAAAGGATTAGATGAGAAATATAAGCCTTACTCGGATGAGCACCTTTATTTTCGGGCCAATGACAGATAGAGGTAACCCTATGGCAAGGAGGTGGAATAGTTCACGATACGGTTGCAGAAATCGTAGAGATCGACCTTGTCGTCATCAAATGTTTTCATGTTGTTTCTCACGTGCAAAATCATAGGTATGTTTGATGGCGGATTCCCGAGGTAACAAGAGGTGAGAACATCGTGCCACAATGCCTCCCCTGCAAAGCTCACTATTTGACTTTTATAGAAATACTGGAGTTCAGGAGGTATAGTCATCACTGGGCCTGCCACAGGGAAATACACGGACACCCCCCTGGCGCTCTCCCAATCAGGGCAGTTCTTTACATAAACGACTGCATTGCTAATCATTTCCATTACTACCTTTGCCTTTTCCTGTACCACCTGTAAAGGGGCATCAGTGAGTATGGTAAACGACAACTCCTTCATTGACGTTGTTAAAGCCTCCACGTTGAATAGTTTCATCACAGAGAGGGTGATGTCTTTCTCCTGCGGGTGAATGCTGTTGTAAAGGTCAACAACTGTCCTGCCGATCTCCTCTGCAGACATGCCTGGATTCTGCATAATTGCTTGGAGTATCTCTGCAAAAGGCCAGGTCGTGCCGACATCCTCGGACCCTACCAATATGTCGATGCTGGAGTTCCTCAGCTCATGAGCGACCTCGATCATCTGCATGGTGCACGCATCGAGTCCCAGCAAGTCAAAGTGTACCTGTGATTCTTCAATTGCCTGTCTGAATTGTTTTAGGGACATGGTCCTCTGGTAGTTTGTGTTGTCAATTACTAAGCCCTGCCATCCAAACCCGTGGTCAGCAACGATGAGGGCATATTGTTCTGCCGGATAGTTTTTCACCGCCCATGTAATGAAATCCCTGAGTGTATTGGGGTCTGACATGTCTACTTCCCTGCCGCCCTGTCCGTCGCCCCAGTCAGGGATTGCATTCGCTTCTATTGGCTCCATGCCTGGCGTCAGGAAAAAGCGGTGTGTGATGGGCCAGCCTCCATATGCAGGGTTTCCAGGGTACCTGTCAAACTGAATGACAACGTTAACCTGCTCAGTGCTCCCAACACTGGCATTTACCATTTCTTGAAAGGCATCGATCAAATCACTCTGTATGTTGACATCATCGCCGTCCCAATACATAATGATGGTCCATTTCTTCAGGTGTGTTCCGTCGCCACCCCCTCCACATCCGATGAGGAAAGACACGATGACAAGCATGTATAACGCTGCTTTTAAGATATAGAGTGCTTTCTTCATAAACGATTTCCCTTTTTCGAACCATAAAAAGTGAGTATCTAAAGGAAAATTGTACTACATTGAAAGTCGGGTTGCAATCATAATAGTAATGTAAGCTTGTTTTTGATAAGATTATACAATGATCACAAAAACGGAATACGAAAAGATTCAATCGTATATCACAAATGACGGGTCGGTTATTTGTGAATCTTGATTTATGAAGAGGAAAAATAAAACAACAAAGAAGATTCTTGGGATCGTTGGAAGTCCCAGGAAAAAGGGCAATACACATATCTTAGTTTCCACAATTTTAGACGGTGCAAAGGAAGAAGGAGCCGCAACTGAGATTCTGTTCCTCGGTGACTTAAATATCAGGGAGTGTGACGGGTGCCATATCTGCTGGAAAGGAAAACAATGCAGAAAAAAAGACGATATGAATAAGCTCTATCCAAAAATAATTCAGAGTGATGTGATTATCTTTGGAACACCTGTCTATTGGTATGGACCAACAGCGTTGATGAAATGCTTTATAGACCGTTTTGTTTACTTTAATTGTCCAGAAAATAGAGAGAAAATAAGAGGCAAATCAGCAGTGGTAGCAGTTCCCTTTGAAGAGGAAAATCCAAAAACCGCCTCACTTTTAATAAAATTCTTCGAAAAGAGTCTTCAGTACTTAGAAATGAATTTAGTCGCCAAAATCCTTGTTCCCGGAGTGAGTAAAAAAGGGGATATTTTAAAGAA
>JAOUJR010000182.1 GCA_029883145.1 Nitrospirota bacterium | reverse complement strand
GTGCAGCAGAACCAGCTCTTCTCAGGTCACTTACCTTATTGAAGACATTCTTGAAAAGTGCAAGATATACATCAATCAGTTCTTTTCTGCGAAAAGGAAAACCGGTTGTAATAAGACTATCTCTTAACGTAGTGACCTCAGATACCTTTATAAGTTTTCCATTTAAAAATGCCCCTCTTCCCTTTTCTGCAGTAAAAAGTTCATCTCTTGCTATATCGAGCGTAACACCTAAGATTATTTCTTTCTTATATTCAAGAGCTAAGGAGATAGAAAAAACAGGATACCGGTGAATATAATTTGTTGTTCCATCGAGTGGATCTATTATCCAGCGGTATTCCCCTGTCTCATTTTCTTTTATGGACTCTTCTGCAAGAAAAAAGTGATCTGGAAAGGCTTCTTTTATTGTATGTATGATAATCTGCTCTGACTCTTTATCAACAAGTGTCACAAAGTCCGATGCCTGCTTGAGGGCAATGTCTTTCTTAGAAATCCTGCCAAGATTTTCTTTTATGAATTGTCCTGCACTCTTTGCAGCTCTCACCGCAGTATGAATAAATTCGTTACCGGACATAATATATCCCCACCAATTATGTAATTTTTATAACCTGTTTATCTGTAATTATCATATTCACTTTCACATCATAAAGCTCTGAAGGGATTGATTGAACAAGCTGCTCTTCGTATGCCAGTGCAATGAAAGGTATTTTCTTTTGCATGTTGGAAAGCAGAGCATCATAATAACCTGCTCCATATCCGAGTCTGCTGCCTGAGTAGTCAAACCCTGCACCAGGGACAATAACGAGGTCAACTTCATTAATATTAATTAACCTTTCATTAGGTAAAAAAGGTTCTGGGATTCCACTATAACCAGGAGATAACTCACCAGCATCTTTTATCTGATACAAATTGAGTTTATGCCTGTCCTTATCAACTTTTGGAAGTACAACCCTTTTCCCCATTTTCAGAGATTCCTTCATCATGCCGATGGTGTTGACTTCTGTCCTGAAAGATGCATAGAACAATACAGTCTGTGCTTTCTTGAACTCTGGGATAGTGAAAAGTTTTTTCATTATACGCAAGTCTTTCTTTTTTCTTTCCAAAGAAGGGATAGAATTTCTTATTTCAATGATTTCTTTTCTGAGTTTCTTTTTCATAAAATGTAACAAATGAATTATTTATTGACTCAAAGACTTTTCAATCCTTCCTTTAATTTCCTTCACCTCTGCCACACTCTCAGGAGAATAACTATAAGGCGAACATCCTTTAATATCTGCTTCCAATATCGCATCGTGAAATCTCATCGAACCTATCAGTTCCATATTCTCAATATTATTTTTTATAAAATCTAAATCCTCATTACTCCTCACTTTATTTGCAACAACAAATACCTTTTTTACACCAAGTTTTTCTGCCATTTCCTTAACTGTCTTCGCTGTCTGTATGCTCCTCTGTCCGGGTTCAACAACGACTATAAATGCATCAACAGCCTCTGCGGTTCCCCTTGTGAGATGCTCTATGCCTGCCTCCATATCAACAATAACAGCTTCACTCCTTTCAACGACAAGATGCCTCAGAAGCCTTCTCAGAAGCATATTTTCTGGGCAGTAACATCCGGATGCTGCGGTCTTTAGCTTTCCCATGATAAGAAGCACAATTCCGTTGAAACGATACCCGATACTTTCTGGCAGGTCATCAACCTTGGGGTTCAGTGTGAACACTACACCCATGCCTCCAGGTTTTGCTCCTGTTCTTTCTTCTATAATCTCTGTCATCTCAGCTAAAGGAACTATTTTTCTCGCCTGCTCTCCTGAAACACCTAATGCTGATGCGAGGTTTGCATCTGGGTCAGCATCAACTGCGATAACCCTTTTCCCTTCTGCTGCAAAGAGATGACTTAATAGAGAAGCAAGTGTGGTTTTCCCAACTCCACCCTTCCCTGTGATTGCGATCTTCATACTATAGGATACCTTTTGATATAATATGTTACATTATCTTAGCAGATTAAAATGACAAAGGAAAACGATGAGATTATGGCAGAATAAGCTAAGGATAGTAAGCCTTATCATATTGATCGCTTTTTGGGCACAGAGCTTCCTGTGGCCTGAAAAGGCATTTGCTACATTTGCTCAAGCTGATAAAGTAGTGGTGATTAAAAGTAAAAGATTGATGATGTTACTACAAAATGGAGAAATTTTAAAGACATACAGGATTTCACTGG
The DNA here is from genome assembly GCA_029883145.1 of Nitrospirota bacterium. Taxonomy (GTDB): domain Bacteria; phylum Nitrospirota; class Thermodesulfovibrionia; order Thermodesulfovibrionales; family SM23-35; genus VGWZ01. The sequence continues at coordinate 2,196 of JAOUJR010000182.1, read as the reverse complement.
GCAAACAACCCATAGGCCGTAAAAACCGTGAGGGAGACAATAAAACGCCTGAGGGAAGTTATATTCTCAATTCAAAAAATACAAAAAGTAAGTATCATCTATCAATAATGATTTCATATCCGAACGAATCAGATATTTTAAAAGCTCAGGAGCGCGGGGTTTCCCCAGGTGGCAGTATAATGATTCATGGTCTATCTGAAGGCTTAGAAAGCCTCGGGAAGTTGCACAGGGCTCTGGACTGGACAAATGGATGTATTGCAGTAACTAATTCTGAAATTGAAGAAATCTGGCAGCTTGTTTCAGACGGAACACCAATAGAAATCAAACCTTAATACAGCACCTCAAATAAATTTTTCGCGCGTTCCGCATCAAGTTCTTTTAAGACTAAATACTCACCAAATGCAGCTGTTTTATCTCCATGAAGAAAATAGGCAATACCGAGATGATAGTGTGTTGCAGAATTTTTTGGGTCTAAAGTTACTGCCTTTTTAAATGTATGAAGGGCCAGTGAATACTTACCAAGCACAATATAAAGAGTGCCTAACTTGTTGTACGTTGACTGGGCATCCGGTTTTATTTTTATTGCCTCTGTATACGCGTCTATGGCCTCAGAATATTTGCCAAGTCTCTCATAATCCAAACCAAGATTCACATATGCATCTCCGTAATCAGGTTTCATTATTATTGCCTGTTTGTATGCTTCTATAGCCTCTTTGAACATACTGCTCTGGTCATAGCTGGAACCAAGGAAAAAATATGATTCGGCACTGTCTAATTTTATTTCCAATCTTTCTTCCATTCTGTCAGGTTTAATTTCTCTTGCAGAAATATTACTTTCTTTATCAATAGTTGCAAGTTTCTGCTTCATCTTCTTCTGTTGTCCTTTTCTGTAGTTATCAAGCTGATTTGCAACATGCTTTACAGATACTGCTCTATAAGTACCCTTCTTCTTCAAAGGTGCTACCACAACAGCGATAACTTCACCCTTTACATTAAATACAGTGCTCCCGCTACTCCCCTGAGTCACTGGCAATGATATCTGAATAAAATCATCCTTCCCGATAACATTCTTTATCATGCTTCCTGAGATGGTAGCCTCTAATCCTGACGGTCTTCTTATAACAAAAATATGTTCTTTCTGTTTTGGTCTGTAGTTAACAGCAAGTTTGACAGCGGGAAGGTCTTTTGCGTTTATCTTCAATAAAGAGAGATTATTTTTGTAACTACAGGAGAACACATCCTCCATGAGGTAAAACCTGCCTTCTTCTGTTCTCACCACAAGGGTATGTCCAACTTCTTTAAGCCATGCTGTAATAGCAGAGCAGGTTGTTGCGATAATTCCACTCTGGTCAACAATAAATCCGCTTTCTGAAATAACCTGCTTACCGTTCCTGTCATTCACATAAACGGTCACAACTGCTTTTTTCTGTCTTGCTACAACCTCGGGAATTTTCGCATCAACAGATGAAACAACTATAGTTAAAAGCAAAATAATTGCAAGAGAAATAATTTCAAAAGAACTTTTTTCTTTTCCCAGCCATGAATAATTCATAGAATTATAATATTATAATTCAGTTGGATATAATTTTCTTAATACTATGAGTCGAGACTCTAAAATATTATTTACAATATTTGTCTGCTCGTTTTCAAGCCTTGCGTATGAGATAACCCTCACGAGAATATTTTCTATCTCACTCTGGTACCACTTTGCTTTCATGATAATAAGCATTGCCATGCTCGGCATCGGTGCAAGCGGTACCATATTATCACTTAATCTAAAACTTAAAAATCCATCTTATATCAGCGTCTATAGCCTGTTACTCGGTATAAGCATATCTGCAAGTTATCTCATCTCAAACCAGATACCCTTTGATCCTGTGAGACTTTCCTGGTCGTCAATGCAGTTATTTTATATCGGCCTTTACTACATAATTCTCTCAACACCATTCTTCTTTGCAGGACTGATCATCGCTACAGCACTTTCCTCGCTCAGTGGGAAATCAGGTCTGTTTTATGGCGCAGACCTCCTCGGCGCAGGAGTTGGTTCGATTGGAATACTGTATTTTATGACAGCCACAGGACCTGAGAATACTGTCTTTATCCTTTCTTTCATTGCATTGATCGCAGCATTGGCTATGGGTAATAAAATGTTACGAGCAGCTTCTTTAGTTTTCATCATGCTCAATATTTTACTTA
>JAOUJR010000181.1 GCA_029883145.1 Nitrospirota bacterium | reverse complement strand
ATGATAGACGAGACTGTTGATGAGTTACTGAGCATTTACTGCGCTGAGGAAAAACATACAGAAGAATGGGACATTAAAGGGCTTAGAGACGCAGTCTATGGCGTATTTTCTTTTGTGCCTGCTGTCACACCTTCAAATGTAAGTTCATTACGGGAAATGCTCTCTTCAGATATCAGGGATGCATATGAAAAGAAGGAATCAGAAATCGGCAGCGAAATGATAAGATACATCGAAAAGGTAATCGTTCTTCAGGTCGTTGACACTCAGTGGAAAGATCATCTACTTGCCATTGATTACCTGAAGGAAGGTATTGGTCTCAGAGGTTATGGTCAGAGAGATCCTCTTGTAGAATATAAGAAAGAAGCGTTCAATATGTTTGTAGATATGACAGACAGGATCTCCACTGAGGTTCTCAGCAGACTCTTTAAGATACAGATTCAAAAACAAGAAGCCCTTAAAAGGGATACTGCGCGACAGACAAGATTAAACTATAACAGGGGTGAAGGCACTGTTGCGGTTCAAACAGTAAGACGCACGAAAAAAGTGGGGAGAAACGACCCTTGCCCCTGTGGAAGCGGAAAAAAATTTAAGAAATGTTGTGGTGTAAATGCCTAAAATATTCTATATAGGGAGTAGTGCTTATATAAGAGATTATGAGAACGCACTGATCTCACAGGGCCATACTATTACGAAGTTCACCTCTCTTCATACAGCCCTTCCGAAACTCAATAAAAGGGCTGAACTCCTTATTATAGATAGAGAACAAAACACTCAACCCTTATTTAAAGAACTTATAAAGCTCTCAAGAAACATCCCAAAGATTGTTATCTCAGACAGTAATCTTTTTAAAAAATCTATACCATGGCTACATGAACCCTTTATTTATCCTATTATTGAGCCAAGTGCGAAGGAGCTTACTTCCCTCATCAATAGGCTCCTCAAGGTTAAAGAAATACTTCTCGAAAATGACAAATTAAAAAATGATCTCTCTACAGTACATCATGAATTGAACTTTTATGAAGAGGTGAGCAAATCCCTGACCTCATCTTTAGAGCTTAACGAGATCCTCATTACAATAATGAAAAAAGCAAAAAATATCACCAATGCAGAAACATGGTCTGTTTTTTTAGTAGACCATGAAACAGGCGAACTGGTTTTTGAAAGAAAAGAAGGGAAAAAGACAAGAAAAATACAGAGACTCAGGCTGAAGATTGGTGAAGGCATTGCAGGGTGGGTCGCTGAAAAGGGAATACCGATCATTGTACAAGATGTCTCACGAGACGAACGTTTTCTTAAAAAGATAGAGGGGGCCATCCATTCCAAAATAAAATCCCTTATGTGCATCCCTGTTAAAAGCAGGGGGAAAGTACTTGGTGTTTTTGAGATGCTCAATAAAACAACCGGGGACCCTTTTACAAAGGACGACCTCGGTCTATTGATGAAGCTTGTCGACCATACTGCAATTGCAATCGAAAGGGCATCACTCTATCAAAAAATGGAAGAACTTGCACTCACAGATGACCTTACAAAACTCTTCAACATGAGATATCTCAACAGGACCATCGAAATGGAGATTAAGCGCTCAAATAGATATCATACATCCGTTTCCCTTATATTCATGGATATTGACTTTTTCAAAAATATAAATGACCGCTATGGTCATCTTATAGGAAGTAAGGTTCTTGTTGAAATGGCACAAATCCTTATGAAGAATCTGAGAACAATCGATATCGTTGCAAGGTATGGGGGAGACGAATTTGTGATTGTCCTTCCACAAACATCACCTGATTCTGCAGCACGAATTGCAGAGAGGATAAGAAAGGCAGTTGAGCGATACGTATTTCTTAAAAAAGAAGGATACTCGCTCAAGATGACCGCAAGTTTTGGGGTTGCCTCATATCCAGAAAGTGCAAAATCTAAGGAAGAACTCATAAGACTCGCAGATGAGGCGATGTACAACGTCAAGTATCATACAAGAAACGGAGTGTATGTTCTCATGTAAATGCTATGGCACTTATTAATTATGCAACAAAAGAGATAACCGTTAAAATAGTTTACTACGGTCCTGGACTTAGTGGGAAGACAACAAATCTTCAATTCCTCCATGCCAGTCTTAATCCTGATAAGAGGGGCAAACTTTTATCTCTTGCAACAGAGGCTGATAGAACACTCTTTTTTGACTTACTCCCTATAGATTTAGGCAAGATAAAAGATTTTTCTATAAGGTTTCAGCTCTACACAGTACCCGGCCAGGTAAGGTATAACGCAACAAGGAGAATAGTCCTGAAGGGTGCAGATGCTATTGTTTTTGTTGCAGACTCGCAGACAGAAATGCGTGGACAGAACATAGAAAGCCTTAATAATATGCGGGAAAATCTCACTGCAAACAATATTAGTCCCGAGGATATCCCCATGATCTTCCAATACAATAAAAGGGACCTTCCGAATATCTTATCTATTGATGAATTAAACAACGACTTGAATGAAAGTGTGAAATACGAATATATTGGAGCTGTAGCCATTGATGGTACAGGCGTGGAAGACTCTTTTCGTCGTATCTCTAAACTTGCAATCGATGATATTGGAAAAAGGCAGAGTGCGAAACTTCAGCCTATCGAGGAAGTTTATGAGGCTCCCATAGAAGTAGAACCAGAGCAAGGAATCAAATCATCTATGTATGATTTTTCTGAGTTGACAGAACAAACTATTTATAAGCCGATAGATATCAAAGAGTTACATAATCAAATAGATATTGAGAAAGAGACCACTTCATCAAGTGGGGTTATTGCGAAGGAAGTCAAAGAGGTATATAATCAAATAGATATTGAGAAAGAGGCCACTCCATCAAGTGGGGTTATTGCGAAGGAAATCAAAGAGGTACCTGTTATTCCGGAAGAGAAATTTGATTTGATAATAAGGAACCTCAATAAGCTATCGCATAACCTTACAGAGATTAAGAATGTACTCAAGGATGCTAAGAAAGAACAGAAAGAAACAAATGTTCTTCTCAGAGATATACGAAATTATTTCGATAAAATGAAAGTGAAAAAAAGCTGGTTTAGATTTTAGCACCTCCCCTCATTTTCTCCGATACTATTATGAATACCCCGTCCTTCTTTCTCACTATTACGCAGTAAGTATTTCAAGTGTAATCAGTTCAAGTGCTTTTAAAGGGTCCGCATGTTTGAGTATGCTCCTTCCCATGACAAGATAATCAGCTCCCTCTCTTATAGCTTCTTTAGGTGTCATGGTTCTCTTCTGATCGTCAGGCGGGGTCCATGAGGGTCTTATACCAGGAGTTATGATGAGAAATCCTCTTCCACAGTGGTTTCTTATTATTGCAGCCTCTCTCGCAGATGTGATTACCCCATCAAGGCCAGCCTTAAGGGCGAGTCCAGAAAGGTGCCTTACATGAGTCCTCAAACTATACTGGATTCCAAGTTCGTCTCTGAGGATTTCCTTTGAAATACTGGTGAGTACTGTTACACCAAGAATCTTGGGTCTATTCAGATTTTCTTTAAGACATGTCTCGACAACACTGTCTCTACACCTTCTCATCATCTCCACACCACCGGATATATGGATATTAAACATATATATTCCAATTCTTGCTGCAGCAATGGCTGCTTTTGAGACAGTATTGGGAATATCATGAAATTTTAGGTCAAGAAATACTTTTTTACCTTTTTTATTTATGTCTTCAATAATCTTTGGGCCTGAGGTTATAAAAAGCTCGATACCAACTTTAAAGATTCCTACATAATCTTTAAAGTTTTCTACAAGCTCAATTGCTTGGCCAGGCTCGGACACATCGAGAGCAAGTATCAATTTTTCGCTTGCAGTCATATTCATTTCTTACCCAAAAAGTTTATCACCTAATTTTAGCTAAAGTTATCCCCTTCTGTGCTTGATACTTTCCTGCTTTATCCGCATATGATTTCTCACACATTTCTGATCCTTCTAAAAAAAGGAGTTGTGCGATACCTTCTTGTGAATATATTTTCACTGGAAGTGGTGCCGTATTTGATATCTCTATTGTCACGAACCCTTCCCATTCAGGTTCAAGAGGCGTGACATTTATCACAATACCACACCGTGCATATGTTGATTTTCCAAGACATATCACGATAATTTCTCTTGGAATCCTGAAATATTCTACAGAACGACCAAGTACAAAAGAATGAGGTGGAATAATACATATATTCCCCTTGAAATCAATAAAACTTTTCGTATCTAATGCCTTCGGGTCAATAACAGTGTTATGGAGCTGAGTGAATAGTTTAAATTCATCAGCAATCCTCATGTCATATCCATAGGAACTCACGCCGTATGAAATACTCCCCTCCTTAACCTGTTCTTCTTGGAATGGCTTAATCATTCCTTTTGCAGCCATCTCTTTTATCCATCTGTCATTTTTCACCATTGAGAGGTCCT
>JAOUJR010000180.1 GCA_029883145.1 Nitrospirota bacterium | reverse complement strand
GACAAATCCGAAAACTCCAGCCCATAGCTGTTACTTTTCTCAATGAACTGAAAACAAGAGACCTCGCACTGCTTGAAAAAAATAGAAACGTTTCAGAGGCTGTTCGCTCCACTGCAAAGAAATTCCTCCAATCGAAAAGAGCACATTAAGATACTCTAAAAATCTGTTGCATATTTTATCTAAATAACTTTTAATAAAAGTTTACATGATACTTTATCAAAATAAAATGGAGCTGTAATGCTGAGATCCTTTAAAGTTGAAAAATTTCACGCAAGTATCATTCCTGAATCCACCTTATTTAAGGTGTTAAAATACCTCGATAAAGAAACTATCGAAACACCTTTTCTTCTCATTGACAGTGAAATGATTAAAGAAAAGGTATCCATGATCGGCAGACATATTCGAAACTCAAAAATATTTTATGCAGTCAAGGCAAATCCAGACATTGCAATACTTAAATTCCTCAATGAACTTAACCTGGGGTTTGAAATATCATCAGAAGGAGAACTGGAAATACTTTCGTCGTTAGGAGTAGAATCGGAAAGGATCATATCAAGTAACCCGGTTAAATCTCTGAGATTTTTGAAGATGGCTGCAATGTACGGTATACATTATTTTTCCTATGATTCTGCTGATGAGGTAGACAAGCTCACAAAGGTTGTACCGCACTGCAATGTTTACGTGAGACTTTCAGTCCCAAACGAAGGCAGCGAATGGCCTTTGAGCAAAAAATTCGGCGTTGAACTTGATGAGGCTACATCGCTTCTGACATATGCGAAAGAAAAAGGACTTAATCCAGTAGGGATTACCTTTCATGTTGGATCTCAGTGCACAAATATGTATAACTGGAATATTGCACTTGATAAGGCAAAGGCTTTATGGGAGTTAGCTGAAAAGAATAAAATAAAAATAACCCTTTTAAATATCGGTGGCGGTTATCCTATAAAATATACGAAAAACGTGGTGAGTATTGACACGATAGAGAAAAATGTAAATAATCTCATTTACGATAAATTTCCCAAGGATATAGAGATACACATTGAACCTGGCAGGGCTGTTGTCGGAGAAGCAGGCATTTTTGTAGCCACAGTAATCGGGAAGGCACAGCGGGCTGATGAAGAGTGGCTTTACATCGATGTAGGTGTCTTTAACGGATTGATGGAAAGTGTTGGAGGAATAAAATACAGCTATATTGTCGAGAGTTACAAGCACACAAAACATAAAAAAAGATATACAATCGCTGGACCAAGTTGTGACAGCTTTGATGTAATAGACAAAAATGTCGCACTCCCTGAACCTGATATAGGTAATCTGATCCTCATATTATCCAGCGGTGCGTATACAGTATCTTATGCATCTGAATTTAACGGTTTTTCAATACCAAAAACAATTCTTATACAGAGGAAGGGAAAACGATGATTAAATTTTTTGAAAAAGCGCCCTATGCACCAGTCGAATATGCTTATGATGTCGAGGAGATCCTTTATAAGGGAAAGAGTAAGTTTCAGGAAATTATCGTGATAAAGAATCCATATTTTGGGAAAATGCTCATCCTTGATGATGTCGTCCAGTTAACTGAAAGAGATGAGTTTTTCTACCACGAAATGCTTGCCCATGTCATAATGCATGCTCACCCTCATCCTAAAAAAGTTATTGTCATTGGTGGCGGAGACGGAGGAACCGTAAGAGAAGTCTTAAAACACAAAACGGTCGAGAAGGTGTACTTTGTAGAAATAGATGAAGAGGTAATCAATGTTTCAAAAAAGTTTTTCCCGACGGTTTCATGCGGTATTGATGATCCACGCGTAGAGATAAAGATCATGGATGGGGCTGAGTTTCTACTGAAGAGGAAATCTCCAGATATAGATGCCGTGATAGTGGACTCCACAGACATAATTGGTTTTGCAAGAAGTCTTTTTACCACAGACTTTTTTACTACCTCAAGAGATTGTTTAACAGATGAAGGCATGTTTGTGACACACTCGGAGTCTGTTCACTTTCATATGGATATGGTTATTGAAATTCAGGAAACACTGAAAAAGGTCTTCCCTGTAGTTGACCTCTATACTGCTCCAATTGCAACCTACCCCGGCAACTGGTGGTCATTTTCATGTGCATCGAAAAAACATGACTGTCGAGAACTCAGAAGGATTCCCGAGATTGAGACCAAATTCTATGATGGTGAGATACATTTTCAAAGTTTTATGCCTAAAAGCTTATTAGAAAAACTTTTAAACAAAACTCTGAAATGGTAAGTGATGATCATTACGGCTCATGAGATGAATTTAAGGCTACGTCATGAAAATCAGGAGTAATTGGTTCATCGACAGAGACAGTAACTATAGGTGGATATACCATAAAATCAAAAGGCATCTGTTATCAACGAGAACGAAATTCCAGAAAATAAAGCTTATTGACACGTATAGCTTCGGCCGTGTTGTCATTCTGGATAATAAAATACAATCTGCCGAATTTGATGAATTCATTTACCATGAAGCACTTGTTCATCCCACGATGATTACACATCCTGAGCCCAAAAACATATTGATACTTGGTGGAGGTGAAGGTGCAACATTACGGGAGGTCCTCAAGCATCCAACGGTTAAAAAAGTGATGGTGGTAGATATTGATGAAGAATTTGTAACTGTATGCAAAAATTACCTTGAGAATTGGCACAAGAATTCCTTTGATGACAAAAAAGTCACGTTAATCTTCACTGACGCAATGGAATACATCAAAATTTCAAAATTGAAGTTTGATGTGATTATTGCTGATATCAGTGACCCTGTTGAAAAAGGACCTGCCCAGTTCCTCTATACAAGAGAATTTTATTCAACCATTAAAAGAACCCTGAAACCCAACGGGATATTTGTCACTCACGCTACAGAAGTTCAACATTTTCCTGATAAGAGCCTTTCTTCCGACATAGTAAAAACACTCTTTGACATCTTCCCTGTAGCTGAATTCTATTATGAATATATCCCGAGCTTTGGTTCATTATGGGCATTCACCGCTGGTTCATTAAAGTACAGTATTAAAAACATGCCTTCCACAACTATCAAAAGCAGATTAAAAGAAAGAAGGCTCAACAATCTGTTCTATTATGATCAGGAAACACACAAAAGATTATTCTTTATACCTAAATACCTGAGAAAGCTCTTCCTCACCGGTTAAATCAATTTTGATATTATTTTGTTCATCCATTCATCTGATATTTTTATATGGTATAATAATAAGATTTATATTCTCTGGTAGGTTACAGGTTACAATGGAAATGAAAATGAAAAAAGCTATATTTCCTGCTGCAGGACTCGGGACGAGGTTTCTCCCTGCGACAAAGGCATCGCCAAAAGAGATGTTGCCTATCGTTGACAAGCCAATGATCCAGTATGCTATTGAAGAGGCAACTGCATGTGGAATAGAGGAGTTTATCATTATTACGGGAAAATACAAACGCGCCATAGAAGATCACTTTGACTCTGCATTCGAACTTGAAGAGAGCCTGAAAAAGGCTGGGAAAAAGAGACTTCTTGAAGAGATCAGTAGACTCAATCATATAAACTTTGCCTATATCAGGCAGAGGGCAGCACTCGGACTTGGTCATGCAATTTTTTGCGCGAAGCCCTTTGTAAAAGACGAATCTTTTGCAGTTCTCCTGAGTGACGATATCATTGACCCTGAGGATACCTTACTTAAGGATATGATCAAACTCCATAGAGAATTGAACGCTCCTGTACTTGCCCTTCAGCAAGTCCCCATGACAGAGGTTCATAAGTATGGTGTTATTGAGGGGATAAGAGAAAGAGACAGTGTGTATAAGATTCACAACCTTGTGGAAAAACCTAAACCATCAGCTGCACCATCTGACATGGCAATAATCGGCAGGTATATTCTTACACCTGATATATTCGACATTCTTGAAGGTATCGGTCCCGGTAGAGGTGGCGAGATACAACTTACAGATGCTCTTTGTATTTTACTGGAAAAACGTCCTCTCTATGGATATCTATTCACAGGAACCAGATATGATGCAGGTGATAAGGTTGGCTACCTTAAGGCAACAGTGAACCTGGCCTTAAAGAATCCACAGGTTTCCGAGCAATTTAAAGAGTATTTGATTGAAGTAGTAAAAAATTTAAAAATGAATATTAGAAAAATATGAAGGAGTAAACGTGGTAGAAACAGAACAGAAAAGTAACAAAGAGATAGAGATACCTGATCACATACCAGTACTTCCAGTGAGGGATATCGTTGTTTTCCCTTATATGATACTTCCTCTTTTCGTAGGAAGGGAAATGTCAATAAAAGCCATAGACCATTCTCTCAATTCAAACAGACTGGTACTTCTCCTCTCACAAAAGGATTTAAATATTGAAAACCCAACACCTGATGAACTCTATTCGGTAGGCACAGTAGCAATCATAATGCGGACGCTCAAGCTCCCTGATGGCAGGGTG
>JAOUJR010000179.1 GCA_029883145.1 Nitrospirota bacterium | reverse complement strand
AACAGGAAATTATGCCCTCATCACAATTACAGACACTGGGGTAGGGATGGAGGAAAGGACAAAAGAGAAGGTCTTTGAGCCTTTCTTCACAACAAAAGAGAAGGGCAAAAGCACAGGACTTGGACTCTCAATGGTTTACGGGACCATCAAACAGCATAACGGATACATCAATGTCTACAGTGAATTAGGTAAAGGCACCACCTTCAAGATCTACCTGCCCATCACTGAAGAGAAGCCAATAGAGGTAACAAAACCTACTGAACCTCGTATGATCATAAGAGGAACAGAGATTATTCTGTATGCAGAGGATGATGCACACGTCAGAGAGTTCACAAAGTCGGTTCTCGAAGAATTCGGCTATACCATCATTGATGCGGTTAATGGAGAGGACGCGATAAAGAAATTCATGGAACATAAAGACAAAATTGAGATCCTCCTTCTCGATGTCATCATGCCGAAGAAGGATGGCAGAGAGGTCTATGAGGAGATCAGTAAAATAAAGTCTGATATAAAAGCCCTCTTCATAAGCGGGTATATCGCAAATACCAGAGATGTGGAGTGGGCTCTTGAGAAAAAATTGCCGGTAGTCTTGAAACCCATCTTGCCGATAGAGCTTATGAGAAACATACGGAAGACACTTGATACATAGTTGTAAATGGAAACAGAATATGAAGAGGAAATCCATTCTACTGATAGAAGATGATGCGATAGTGAGAGATGTAATAAAACAATTCCTTCAAGAGGAATATGATGTAATAGAGGCATCAAAGTGTTCAGAAGCCCCTGATCTGCTCAAAAACTGTATAGACCTTGCTATCGTTGACTATGTCCTGCCAGACGGTAACGGATTCGAGCTCATAGAAGCAATAAGAAAGGATAAACCAGAACTCCCCGCAATACTGATGACAGGCTATAGTCACGAGACAGTGGTGATAAAGGCTCTCAGAGCAGGAATGACAGATTATATGAAAAAGCCCTTAAATCTTCCATATCTTATGAAGAGGTTATCAGAACTACTTGGCGGTAAAGAGAGTGATAGATATTTTGAAGCTGTCGAAAGCAGGGAAGAATTTATCATAGATGGTATAGCAGCATATATTGAAAACAACTATACGGAGGACCTCACACTGAATAAACTTGCAGAAAAATCGTGTATGAACAAGTTTAAATTCTGCAGGGCGTTCAAGGATAGGTTAGGCAGGAGCTCTACTTCATATATTAACAGCATCAGGATTATGAATGCTGCTGAATTAATGAAAACTTCCGATTTAAACATTACTGAAATAGCCTATTTCGTAGGGTATCAGAGTCTTACTCATTTTGAGAGAATATTCAGAACAGTATATAAAATGTCACCAAGAGAGTATCGGCATAAAGCAAAACAGGAGGAATAACTTTTTTAAAATAAGTCATATCCTGCTGAGAAGGACTGCGGTACTTAGCTTTCTTGAGGCGGTCAGTATAATAATTTTCAAGCATTGTCTTCTTAAGTAAGTGCTGGCAATCAGCGTCCTGAGCGACGGACAGCTGAAAATCTTTTCGGTTATCTCACCTTAGAAGAGACAAAAAATTACGTAGAGAGTATCTTTACTTTTCCATCCTGATTTTTAGCACATCTTTTTTTTCAACGTCTGCAAAAAATGTTTATAAAAAAGCAACAGATGTTTAGCAACACCATATCAATTATGAGATATTTGAATCGAGGAAGAAGATTCACGAACTTTTGACAGGATTTGAGGAGGAAAATACAATGATTAAATATAATACATATAATCGCAACTGCCTTCGTCTATCGTTATTCTGCTTTGCAGCAGCAACAGGACTTCTCTTCATTATTTTCATGTATGGCTGTGGCTCCGTTGGCACAATAAAGAGTCAGATCAACGACCTTACTTTCCAGCAGGAAAACCTGCCAGTTCGCACCATCAGGGTAGCTATTGCGAACGATAACAGTAGAGAAGAACAGGAGATAAACGCTCTATTACAGGAAGCATCGAATTCCCTCAGAGAACAGGTAGGTATCGAACTCAACAGGGTTATGACTAAACCGATTAAATGGTCTACGAGAACCCCTGAAGGGATGGTAGAAGATATGAGAAAGAACTTTAGCACCCTGGAAAAAAGACAATTTGATATCGCCATAGCATCTGTTACCTATACCGCCTCAGATAAGGGCTTACAGTTATTAGGGCTGATTTTACCTATTCCTGTGTGGGACGGATGTATTGATTCTACCTATAGACGTTACATTGTTATAAAAAAGCTTGATAAGAACATTTTGCTCCATGAAATATTCCATTCCCTTATTTTTTCGGAAGACCATGACACAGGAGGTGTTATGCACGCTGTACAGATTCAAATAGTGCCTGGGGTACCGCTCAATATTACTGAATATCTTACCCCTGAAGATAGGAAAGAGTCATTAAAGAACAAATGGAGAAACTTTAACCAGATTGCGAGATCCAATTAATGATTTGAGCACTCACTGTATCATGCAGAAGGACGACGTTGTTAAATAACCCATGGCGTACTGAAATGAAAGACGAAAATAAGACAAAAAAGTAACTCATAAATGAGATGGTTGAATTATCCAGCTTTACTGCCAATTTTTGTCATCTTTAATGACAAAAAATATAATTTGAATAATTTAATATTAGTGATGAATATCACAAAAAAATAAATTATCTTTGATTGATAATATATATATAACTTTCAAAATTAATTTTTTTTATAGAAAGATAATATTTTAAGTATTGGCTTAAGTTATGCATATAACTATTGACAAATAAACATTATTTTGGTTGTATATATATGAATATAATATATAAGTTAATTTATAGTAAAATGGTGACTGTTATAAAAAAGGAATCATTAATGAACAGCTCTCTTTTTTTTGTGATAATTTTTATTCTTATTCTTTTCTGTGCTAATCATACTTTACCATCTCTCTCATTCGCAGAGGACCCTCTTGCATTCGGAGAAATGAATGCGGCAGGAGATGTGAAGATGCTCTCTTCGACCGGTCAGTGGGTTGATGTGAAAGGTGTTTACCCGCTCCTGAAAGAGACAAAACTTAAGACAGGGGTTGGGACTGTTTCTGTTACTACAAAAGGTGGGTCGAGGATTGATCTCTTAAAAGATACAGAAGTTTCTGTTATTGTGGTAAACTCAACCTATACATTTGATATTTTAAATTGTACAGGAAATCTTTCTTTTAATATGACTCCACCTGAGTTGCTTACCGCGACGACGCCGGAGTCTACACTTGTCATTGTGCAAAAGACCGATGTATCAAGTCAGACAAATGTACGGGGTACTGTTTTAAACAAAGCAAATGGAACAGAGGTGAGAAGTCTCCTTGGAAAATTCTCTGTGAGCCATCACGGTTTGACGCCACAAGTTCTGAATACCGGCGAGAGTGTCTTTGTTGGAGGTGAGTGCATTGTAGCAACATTGGCGCGAGAGGGAGGTACAACGAAAATTAGAGCGGGGATTATACCAGGAGCATTGTTCATCGCAGGAGGAGCTGTATTTGCCACCGAAGGATTTCGGAAAGATAGAGTAGCAACTCCTTCAGGGTTTTAAATTTGAATGAAGTGTGTTAATAAATGATAACTTAGGTTATAATGCAATTAATGCTGAAAAAGCATTTACGATATATACTTACTATAGCCATATTGTGCAGTATGTATGGATGTAGTTCCGATTATGCTGCAAAGACCCCACCTACGCTCGATCTTGCTCATAAAAAGAAGACAGAGCAGCTGAATGAAGCCCTTGCCCTCAGTGTAAAAAGTCAGGCTCACACGACGGAGGAATATCTGATTGGTCCTGATGATGTCCTTGAGATAGAAGCATACAACGTTGATGAACTGAAAAAAACAGTGAGGGTTAACTCACAGGGTGATATTGCCCTTCCGCTGGTAGGAATTCTCAGAGTGAAAGGTTTGACCACATCAAAGCTCGAGAAATTGATTACCGGCAAGCTCGAAAAATATGTTGTAGAGACTGTGGTGAATGTTTCTGTAAAGGAATATCGCAGTCAGCGGATATCTGTCTTTGGTGCAGTGGCAAGACCCCAGGTGCATGCAGTGACCGGTCAAATGTATCTCATCGACATGCTCATGGTGAGCGGCGGACTCACAAATGACGCAGGAAATATATGTTATGTGGTGAGACCCATAGCCTCGAGCATGCCAAACATCCGTGCTCAAACATTAGTGATTGACCTCGACGAACTCCTTGTGAAAGGGAACCTTCAACTGAACATCCCTGTTTTTGCCGGAGATATGATTAGTGTGCCCAAAGGAGGAGTTGTTTTTGTCGATGGGGCTGTGAGAACCCCTGGCGTATATACAATGAGAGGAAAGACCACCCTTGTTCAGGCAATTGCAATGGCTCATGGGGCGGATTCATTAGCTGATCTCAGTGATATCAGAATTTTACGTGATAACGGAAAGGGTGATCGGGACGTCATTGCAGTAGACTATAACGCTGTTAAAAAAGGACAGGATCCTGATATCGTGC
>JAOUJR010000178.1 GCA_029883145.1 Nitrospirota bacterium | reverse complement strand
TTTGAATGCTTCCTATAGTCCCAAATCTGCTAACAGAAAATTGTCATTATGAATGAAGTGAAGCAATCCCGAAAGCTTTCGGGATTGCTTCAGGAGTCAAGACAATGTCATAGACCTTTCACTTTTTTACCTCTGATGAATCTATCCTTTCTATTAATTTATTTTCTTCTAAATATCCTGCCTGTACTGACCCGTCAGGCATAATCGCTGCAGGTGTGCCAGTGATGCCAAGCTCTTCTCCGAGTTTCATGTTGTCGTCAATTTCTTTTGTCTCACAGTTCGGCTCGGGTACAGGTTTTTTTGCAAAGCTCTCTTCAAGGAGGGTCAAAGACTTATTACATACGATACTTTTGGATTTCTTGTATGCATCGGGATGTAATTTTATCAAAGGCATAAGTTTTACGTAGAATGCAATATCCTTTCTTTTCTCTGTCACTTTTTTAATCTCATTATGGAATTTTGCACAGTATGGGCAGTCAGGGTCTGTAAAGACAATGACTTTCTTCACTGCTTTTTCGTCACCAAGCAAAAGGGCGTCTCCGAGCGGAATACGGGAAAGGTCAATCCGTTTGCTCCTGTTGAGTTCATCAAGTCTCTGTCGTGACTTGTCGATACCTGCATTTATATCAATAATTGACCCTCTTGCAAATATATACTTATTTGAAAAGTCAACATATAAGAGTCCGTATCGCCCTCTGTCTTCTATGGAAACTTCCCAAAAACCTTTCACGGGGCTCATTTGAATATTGAGTATCTTTATGTCAGGCGCTTTTAATTTCTTCAATATATCCTGAACCGTAAGAGCGGTAAGACTATGGCATTTCTCGCAGTTTAAATCATGTTTATCCAAGGCATAACTATTATGAGTCGTTGAGGACAAGGCATAAATCGTAAAACATGAAGCTAAAAGAATACTTATCAGAATCACTTTTTTTTTCATACCATTTTCTCCTTTTCATTTTGATTGAACTATTGATTATTGTTTGGTTATTGTAATTTGGTCATTGATTATTCGATTTTCATTTATCTGTTCACTCTTAATACCCCCTCTGTTTGTGCAATTTTCTGTATAAGGCCAGTGAGTTGTCCTTTGTCTTTCACCTCAAGGATAAATATGATGTACGCCTTTTTTTCCTGGGTTGAACTTGCCTCGACATTGCTGATATTCACATTTACTGACGATATGAGTGCGCTGAGATTTGCAAGTATGCCGGGTTTGTCAACGGTCTCCACATAGAGCCGTGCGCGTGAAGTTGCTTCACCCTCTTGTTTCCATTCAACATCAACGAGTCGCGCATCATCAACAGCAAGCCTCTCAAGGTCTGCGCAGTCCGTACGATGGATTGTCACACCTCTTCCCCGCGTGACGAAACCCACGAGACGATCGCCCGGCACAGGGTAACAACACCTGGCTGTATGATATAACACATTATCCACTCCCTTTATAGTAATACCCTTCGTCTCCTTCGGGGGCTTTGGAACCTTTGTAACCGGAATCTCTTCAACTGGCTTCTCCGGCACTAACTTATTGACAACCTGGTGAGGTGATAATTTTCCGTAGCCAACAGACACGTAGAGGTCCTCAAGGGATTGGATATTGAAAAATTTTAAAACTTTCTGTATTTCTTCTGATTTAAGGACTGACGGGCTGAGGTCATGCCTCCTCAGTTCTCCTTCAAGGAGCCTGAGCCCCAGTTCTATACTCTGTTTCCGTTCCTCAGCTTTTATCCACTGTTTTACTTTGCTCTTTGCCCTCTGTGTCACCACAAACTTAAGCCAGTCCCTGCTCGGCCCGTGTGAGGAAGAGGTTATTATCTCAATCGTGTCACCGTGTTTAAGCTCATATTTAAGAGGCACTAATCTCCCATTGACCTTTGCACCAATACAACTATGGCCAACCTGTGTATGGATGCTATATGCAAAATCCACAGGCGTTGAACCAACAGAGAGTTCTTTTATTTCGCCTTTTGGGGTAAAGACGTAAACAACATCAGGAACGACCTCGCCTTTCACCGCTTCGATAAAGTCCTTCGCATCGGAAAGTTCTTTCTGCGTTTGTATCAGATCTCTCAGCCATGAGATATATTTGCTGCTCTTTTCATCAACTTCACCTTTTTCCTTATATCTCCAGTGTGATGCGATACCATATTCTGCAATCAAGTGCATCTCTTTGGTTCTTATCTGGAACTCAACCCTCTCTCCCTTTGGACCAATAACCGTTGTGTGGAGAGACCTGTACATATTTGATTTTGGGACACCTATATAATCTTTGAATCTGCCAGGAATGGGTTTCCAAAGGGAGTGTATCAGACCAAGGATTGCATAGCAGTTTGCTTTTGTATCGGTGATGATTCTCAAGCCGAGGACATCATGAACCTGTTCAAAAGTAATCCTCTGTTTCTGCATCTTCTGATAAATGCCATAGTAATGTTTTATCCTTCCTGATATCGCCCCTGAAATACCTGCTTCTTTTATTTTATTGTTTACAATCTCAATGAGCTCTCTTAAATATCCCTCTTGTTCTTCCTTCCTCTTTGCGACCTTCCTGACAAGTTCATCGTAGAGTTCAGGCATCAGGAATTTAAAACTTAGATCTTCAAGTTCATTTCTCAACCATCCTATCCCGAGTCTGTTCGCTATCGGTGCATATATGTCAAGCGTCTCTGACGCAATCCTTTGTCGTTTATTTTCCGGGAGATGCTGTAGGGTATGCATATTATGAAGCCTGTCTGCAAATTTTATTAACATTACCCTCACATCCTCTGACATGGCTAAAAGCATCCTTCTAAAATTCTCTGCTTGTGCTTCCTCTTTAGTCTTAAACTCCATCTTTGAAAGCTTTGTGAGCGCATTGACAAGAAATGCAACCTCTTCACCAAAAAGTCCTTTTATGTCTCCAATTGTTTTATCCGTATCTTCGATGGTGTCATGCAAAAGGGCTGCAGCAATAGTTGCAGTGTCCATCCTCATATCAGCGAGGATAGATGCAACTGCGATTGGGTGTCCTATATAAGGTGAGCCTTCTATTCTCTTCTGGCTTAAGTGGGCTTCACTCGAAAAACGATATGCTTTTTTCAGTATGTCAACATCTGCATCAGGATTATATGAAAGAACATTTTTTATCAGGTCATCAATGGTTATGTGCTCTTCCGGCATGATTTATTATACAACTATTCTTTAATGGTCGGCTGTTTTAATAAAAAATCCTAAATTCTAAATTCTAAACAATATCGAATGACCAAAATCTAAAAATTCAAAATGCCATCATAGCAAATGAGGAGTTGTTTTGAATTTTGAACCTTTGCCATGAAATTGCTTCAGGGTTGAATTTGTTTACGATTTCGATATTAGGATTTAGAGCTTCACTGGATGCTTGGTCTGAATGCCTTCAGGTTAAGCTGGAGGCATCTGCCTCCTTCCCATTCATTTATAAATGGGACGAACACGGCATCTATCGTGGTTGATACCTCAAGTGTGTCAACAAACTCGGCCATATCAAACCCTATCGTGTCAATGGTGTGGGACCTCTGTTTGAGTTTCATCTTTAAATGATTATTCCCAACTATTTTGGTATTAAGAACCTCGAGACCCTTTGACCCTAAAAGGGGCACTGGATTGCCAAACCCGAGGGGTTCAAGCATATCAAGTTCTCTTATAAGATTGGAGGTTATATCAGAGAGGTTTACACTGGCATCAATCTTGAGTGCAGGGACAAAATCTTCATTGCTAACGGATTCGTTCACAATCCTGTTCATCTTTTCCTCAAAA
Organism: Nitrospirota bacterium; assembly: GCA_029883145.1. Classification (GTDB taxonomy): domain Bacteria; phylum Nitrospirota; class Thermodesulfovibrionia; order Thermodesulfovibrionales; family SM23-35; genus VGWZ01. The sequence goes on along the minus strand of JAOUJR010000178.1, from coordinate 790 downwards.
GATAAAATATCCTCAGATTTCAGCTTAAACCCTGCAGCCTGTTTATGCCCACCAAAATCAGTAAGGAATTCCCTGCAGTGTGTAAGCCCCCTATATATATCAAAGGAAGGTATACTTCTTGCTGAACCCCTCGCTATTTCTCCCTCTATAGAAACAATAAATGTAGGTCTGCAGAAAACCTCTGCAATTCTTGATGCGACAATGCCGATAACTCCACGATGCCACCCTTCTGATGAAAGCACAATAGCTGAGCCTATGCCCTTTTTATTGAGCCTGTTCATTGCCTCTTGATAAATCCCCTCTTCTATTTCCTGCCTTTCTGAGTTAAGCTTATCCAGCCATGACGCAATCTCAATTGCTTCATCTTCGGAATCAGTAAGCAACAGCTGTACAACCTTGTGAGAATCAGATATCCTGCCCGCTGCATTAATTCTCGGAATTATTGTAAATAAGAGCAGCCCTGTTTTAAGCCCTCTTCTCTCAATGCCTGAAACACTCTTCAATGCCGTGAGTCCCGGCCCTGTCCCGTTCTCCAGCAGCTTTAATCCTTCCTTAACAATAACCCTGTTTTCTTCTGTAATCGGAACAACATCAGCTATTGTGCCAAGGGCAGCAAGGTCAAAAAAATCGTGAATTGAGAATGGTGAATTGCTTCCACCCGCCTCATGCGGGGCAGACATAGATAATGCCTGAGCAATTTTGAACGCAACTCCTGCACCAGAGAGATGTGAAACTGGAGATTGAGGATTGGAAATCTTAGGGTTTATTACAACAAACGCATCAGGAAGCA
>JAOUJR010000177.1 GCA_029883145.1 Nitrospirota bacterium | reverse complement strand
TAAGCGATTCCTTCATAAGTTATATTCCTCCAAGGATATTATCTCTTCCCCTGGTGACCTTATCACTTAACACCTGTTTTGTCAACGAAAAATCCTCTTTCAAGTTATGATATCAGCTACGGTAAGCATTACTTCTCCAACGGGGATAAACGAATCAATTCAATGGACTGTTGTTGAGATTGAGGATCGCTCCTTTCAATGTTTTCCAACGCAATGCTCTTGCAAACTTGTGAACCTGTAAGCTATCATGCTTAATATGAAAAAAAGGAAACAATTGCGGCCTGACTGGGACGAATATTTCATCGGCATTGCAAAAGCAGTTTCAGTAAGGGCTACCTGTCTGAGAAGAAAGTATGGTACAGTCATTACAAAAGATAACATTATTGTCAGTACAGGTTATAATGGTGCGCCTTCCGGCATGAAAGACTGTCTTGATGTGGGTAAATGCACAAGAAAAGAGCTCCGGATTCCCCACGGGGAGAGATATGAACTCTGCCACAGCGTTCATGCTGAGGCAAATGCCATTATTCGCGCATCTGTCGTTGAACTGCGTGGCTCAACAATATATATATCTGGGACGGATGAAGGAAAGAACGAATGTCCTTCCGAGCCATGCATGATGTGCAAGAGGATGATACTCAACTCGAAGATAGCAAGAGTCGTGTATTCAGACGGGAATAACGGATTTATTGTTACTGACCCCAGGAAATGGTTGAAAATAAGAGTTTAGATACCCCTTTATGAAGACTGTTCTGGTGACAGGATGTGCTGGATTTATCGGATGGAAGGTCTCTGAGAGACTTCTTGAGGAGAATATTACCGTTATTGGAATTGATAACCTCAATGATTACTATGATCCTCGTTTGAAACAATGGAGGCTCACACAATTAAATGCAAAGGGCCCAGAGCATGGAGAACATGGGAAATTCAATTTTTATCACTCTGACCTAAGCAGTTTTGATTCAGTAAAAACAGTATTTGCCAATTATACTCTTGATGCGGTTATCAATCTTGCTGCAAGGGCAGGTGTACGGGCATCTGTACAGGATCCATGGGTGTATCTTGATACAAATCTAAAAGGTACATTAAACCTGCTTGAGTGTTGTAAAGATTCCGGTGTAAAGAAATTTGTATTCGCCTCTACCTCAAGCCTCTACGGCCTTAATGAAATCCCTTTCAGCGAGACAGACAGGACCGACTCTCCACTGGCACCATATTCAGCGACAAAGAAAGGGGCTGAGGTGCTCTGTTACAGTTATCACTATCTCTATGGACTTGATATAAGCATTCCAAGATATTTTACCGTCTACGGGCCTGCGGGCAGGCCTGACATGAGTATTTTTATATTCATAAAAAATATAGACAACGGTATCCCTATAACTGTATTTGGAGACGGTACACAACAAAGGGACTTCTCTTACATAGATGACATTGCTGACGGGACAGTGAAATGCCTCCAGCCTTTTGGCTATGAAATATTCAATCTCGGCAATGACAACCCTGTTCAACTCATGTATGTGATACACCTCATAGAAGATGCCCTTCGTAAAAAGGCAGTAATAGAATTTATGCCACGCCATCCTGCTGATGTCCCTGCAACATGGGCAAATATCGAGAAGTCTAAAAAAAGATTGAACTGGCATCCAAAAACTCCCATAGAAGATGGCATTAAAAAAACTGTTGGATGGTATCTTGAAAACAGGGAATTTATAAAAAGTTTGTCCTAAAAAAAATTATTGTGTAAAATTATACATTAAGCATATGCAACGTGTGGGCTTTATATATGATGACATTTTCTTAAGGCATGAGACGCCCCCCGGACATCCCGAAACAAAAGAGAGATTGATTTATATTGTGAATGCCCTGAGAGACTCGGGTCTATGGGAAAGGCTCATTCATATAAAACCATGCAGGGCAAGCTTTGACGATATTGCTCTTGTTCATACCCGTCATCACATCGAGAAGATTAAAAGTCATGGAACAGGATTCTTAGATCCTGATACCTATATGTCAGAAGATAGCCTTGACGCAGCGCTCTATGCTGCCGGTTCTGTAATTGAAGCGGTGAAAAGATGCAATGAGAAAGAGATACAGAGGGCATTCTGTGCAGTAAGGCCCCCCGGACATCATGCATCATCAGACAGGGCATCGGGATTCTGTATATTCAATAACATTGCGATAGGCGCAAGGTACGCCCAGAAGATTGGATACAAAAGGGTTCTTATTATAGACTTTGATGTCCACCACGGAGACGGTACACAACACATTTTTGAAGACGATGACACGGTCTTTTACTTCAGTACACATCAGTACCCAGTCTATCCAGGCACCGGAGATGACTCAGAAAGGGGAACCGGCAAAGGAGAGGGATATTCGTATAACATCACCATGCAGGCAGGCTCAGGAGATAAAGAATATATCTATGTGTACCAGAATGTCCTTCCAGAGATCGCAAGAAAATTCAAGCCTTATCTTATCCTCGTGTCTGCCGGGTATGATATCCACATGAATGAGCCACTTGCAGATATCAGGGTTTCCAATGAAGGTATGAGGAGCATCGTACAGAATATCCTCTCATGCACAATGAAGCCTGTGTTATTTGTCCTTGAAGGGGGTTATGATTTAACCGCTCTTGGAGATTCTGTGAGAATTACTGTTGAAGAGATGCTGAAGAACTAATCCTGATCATTTATAAATTACATATAAAATCAGAAAGACACAGTATTTTCGCTCATTCCCTACGGGTTGTAGACTCGTCCCGATCAGATCGGGACTTTGAGGTAAATTCTTTCTCCGAAAGAATTTAAAACCCCTCTAATACTGTGTCCTTCTGACTCCTGGATTCTGTTTTATTAATTAATCTCAGTGCATTATGCCGGAGCAGTACTCTTGCCTTTTTTCATTAATAAGACAAGGGGGAAAACACATATCAAAATGATGCTAATCAGATAAAATGCATCATTAAACGACATCATTGAAGCCTGTCTGAGGAGTTCATTATAAATAACACCGAGCCCTCCATGTTGTGACAAGGAGCTTTCAAATCCTCTGTACTGAAGTATCTGTGCGCTTTGCTGTGAGGCAATCTGGTAATTGATATCGAAGGGGGTAAGGTTTTCTACAAGGTGCGATTGATGGAACTGAGCACGCCTTGAAATGATTGTAGTGACAAAGGCAACGCCGAAGCTCCCGCCAATGTTTCTCAGGAAATTGTAGATTGCTGTTGCGTTTCCCATATCTTCTTTTTTTATAGTTGCAAAGGCAAGAACAATCAAAGGTATGACGGTAGCACCCATTCCAATTCCCATAATCATCCGTGGCAACGCAATTGAGAAAAAATCCGCATAGAGATTAAACTTCGACATGAGATATGAAGAATACGCACATGTGATGATTCCAAAGGCGAGAATACCCTTAGGATTTATCTTTGTCATGAGCCTTCCTACTATTGGCATTGTGATCATAGAGGCAACACCTCCAGGGACGAGGACAAGTCCGGCATAAGTCGCAGTATATCCCATGAGGGTCTGCACATAGATGGGTTGAAGTATAAGACTTCCAAAGAGATTAAAAAAAATACAGAACATCACTATACAACCTGTGCTGAACGAGATATCCTTGAAGGTCTTCATGTTAAGTATCGGCTGCTTCTTATTGAAGATTTCCGCTATTACAAACAGTATCAGGGATACTGCTGATATGACGCTCAGCCATACAATGAAACTCGATGAAAACCACTCTTCTCTCTGTCCTTTATCAAGGACTATCTGAAGACATCCGACACCAATGGGAAGGAGTATAAGCCCCCAATAGTCAATAAATTTCTTCTCCACACGCTTCATGTACGGCGGGTCGAATATGAAGAAGAAAGTCATCAATATTGATATAATGCCTATAGGAGCCTTTATGAAAAATACCCATCGCCATGACCAGTAGTCAGTAATCACACCTCCAAGAAGAGGACCCATAATTGGACCAAACATTATTCCAATTCCAAAAACCGCCATTGCCATCCCGCGTTGCTGCGGTGGAAACGTCTCAAAGAGTATGGACTGAGAAATAGGTTGAAGGGCACCTCCACCTATGCCCTGTAGAACCCGAAAAAATATGAGACTCTGAAGGTTCCATGCCAATCCGCATAAAATAGAACTCACCGTAAATAATGTTATGGAAACTATCAGATATCGTTTTCTCCCGAATAACCTGCTCAACCATCCGGAAAGAGGTATGATTATCGCATTCGATACAAGGTACGAGGTGATTGCCCATGTAGATTCATCTATGCCTGCGGAGAGGCTTCCACGGATATGGCCAAGGGAAACATTCACAGAGGTCATATCCATTATCTCTATGAGTGTGGGAAGCATTACTGTGACAGCAATAATCCATTTATTCATCTTTGACGAGTATCGTCGGTACAATAGACATACCGATTCGCAGAATATGCTCAGGGTCTGTGCCTTTTTCAAGCACTATCTTTACAGGTATTCTCTGCACCACCTTTACATAACTTCCCGTCGCATTTTCTGGTGGAAAGAGTGAAAACACTGCTCCTGTTCCTGCCATAATACTGTCAACAGTTCCCTTAAATATTTTTCCTGAATACGTA
>JAOUJR010000175.1 GCA_029883145.1 Nitrospirota bacterium | reverse complement strand
ACCATCAAGGTCAAATATTATGAGTTTAATCGGCATAAAAAATTACAGGGCAGTTTCTCACACTTTCATTAAATTAAAAGTATGTAATCAGCTATCTCTTTCTTAAAATGTTCATCATCGTATGCGGTAGCTATGAGAACATCTGATATTGATTTTTTCTTCTTCCTCAGTTTTCGCCTTACCCTCTCGGGTATCCCAAACCCATATTCAATATGTCCTCTGCCTACTACAACAATCAATGGAATTCCTATAGGCTCCTCTGTTAAGTAAAATGCTATAGTCTCTGCCATCATTTCATCTTTAATTGATTGGGCAAGGATAAAGTTCTCTTCGGTTATCTCTTTATGTGGATGTTTTTTATAAAAACTACCGATAGTTTTTTTATATCCGTTGCTTAAATTTTTTATTTCTCTGCTTTTCAGGTGAAAATTTTTCAGTACTTCTCTATCTAATCCATATCTTGCAACATCTGATGCAATATTCCTTGGAATAGTAAGAGCGATTACCTTCAGCCTTTTTTTTACTGCAATTTCAATGAGGTTTATATAGTGGTTAATATCGAATCCCTCTGGACTCATATCATAGAGACTTAAAAACAGCTCGAAGGGTATGACCCGTGAGATATAGTAATCAAGGAGCTTCTGCTGAAGCACATTGAATATCTCAAGACCGATGGCTGGGTGGATGTCTTTGCATACAAGTCCTGAAACCAAATCCATCTGAAAGGATATGACCTCTGGAATCTGATGAAACTCTCCTACATAAATGATATCCTTCTTTTTTACTGTTTCCAGGAGAACATTAAAATCTGCACGTTTGTTTTTCTTTGCATCTAAAATTCTGTAGTTCATATATCTATAGTTTATCCTAAATAAAAAATTTTAAAACAGCATATACTCTCTTCTTACATTTTTAATCAGTCGATTTATACAGGCGTTTGACAGACGGTATATATTATATTACTATTTTATTAGATATGATCCAAATCAGAAGCAAGGATGATATTTTTGAAATAGATGGAGGGTGGTTTAAAGGACGATGGCATTTTTCTTTTGATCAGTACTATGATCCTGAGTACAACTCTTTTGGGACACTCCGTGTTTTCAATGTAGATACTCTAATCCCCGGTGCAGTCTGGCCGATGCATCCCCATCGTAACATCGAAGTTATTACCTATTGTCTTGATGGTGAGTTCCAGCATGCGGACGATTTAGGAAATGATGGTATCTTATATCCTGGAGACGTACAGCATACCACGGTAGGTCGTGGAATATATCACTCAGAAATCAACCACTCCCAGACAAGCCCTATGACTTTTCTTCAGATATGGATCTTTCCTGCAGAGCATGATTTACCTCCTTCAGTGGAGCAACTTAAAGTGAAGAGAGAGGACAGATTGAATCATTTTTTAACACTCATTTCCAATAGGAACCCGAACGCTCTCCCCATCCAGCAGGATGCAGAGTTTATTGTAGCTGCCTTTGAAGAACCTGGCAAAATTATTTCTCACAAATTGGAGCGTGGCTACGGTGCTTATTTTTATGTGATTTCTGGTGAGGTGTTACTGAATGGCAATTTACTCTTACATGGAGATGCTGCAAAGGTAATCGAAGAGCCGCTTTTGGAGGTAAAGGCAACGGGGGCGAGTGAGCTGGCGATGGTAGTAATACAGGTATGAATATGAATGAAGCGGCATGATAACTGACAAGAATATAAAAACATTTGTAAGACAAATCCTGGGTTGTGTATGTCCCGATGAAGTTTTTCACTACATAGATTGTCAACATAATAGTAAATTGAGCGGGGATATTCTGTTAAGCAGTAAAATAAATATTGGGAATAGACTGTTAATCTATGTTGTCGAAATGAACAGTCCTGATTTAATAAAAAGAAAATTGCCAATACTCATTCAGACCGGAAAAAAAGAAAGAGATAGTTCAGGATTTAACAGATTCCGTCTTGCAATAGTAACTGATAAAGTAGATCAATTAAAACATGTTGCAGGTAGTGTATTTGAAAACTTGAATTATAAAGACGAAAAGATTCATTTACATATAATTCGTAAAAATGAAATCGCCCTATTATAAAAATTGACAGATCTTCACGTTTATGAGACTTCAATTATATTTCTCACAATAAGGTAAAATTATTAATCAAAATGACCGGTAAACCATTAAAGATATTCTTTTCTGGCATAGGCGGAAGCGGCATGTCTGCAATAGCCAATTTTATGACCGATAAAGGACATACCGTTGTCGGGTCTGACAGGTCTTTTGACAGGAATCCAGATCATCCCTTGAGTAAATTATTTAAGATGAAAGGTATTACCATAGTACCTCAGGATGGCAAAGGTATTGATAAATCCTTTGATTTTGCAGTTTTCAGCACAGCTGTAGAAGCAGACCAGGTAGAAATTCTTAAGGCAAAATCTCTTGGAATCCCAATGAAGACAAGACCTGAATATCTCGCTGAAATAATATCATCATTTAAGACAGTAGCTGTTGCAGGCACAAGCGGAAAATCAACTGCATCAGGTATGCTCGCATTTTTGATGCAGAGACTTGGATTAAATCCGAATTTCATTGGTGGAGGGAGAGTCAAACAATGCAAAACAATGTCAAATCCAGGCAACTCTATTACTGGCAGTTCTGATTATCTTATTATTGAAGCTTGTGAATCAGATGGTACGATTGTTCATTACAGACCAGAGCATGCAATTATTTTAAACCTTAGCCTTGACCACCACACAGTTGACCGAACTGCAGAAATGTTCGAGACACTTGTCAAGAATACAGCAAACCTGGTTTTTATAAATGCTGATGATGAAAACCTCAAAAAAATTAATATTAAAAAAGCAATTACCTTTTCTGTAGATAAAGCATCAAATTACAGAGCAACTGATATTGCATACAAACCATTCAGCATTGATTTCACATTAAATGGTACGATATTCAGTCTCTCACTTCCGGGAAAATATAATCTCTACAATGCCCTTTCATGTATAGTCATTCTTTCTGAAATGGGGGTTTCTCTTAACAAGATTGCGGAGGTTCTCCATAAATTTAAGGGAATTGAGAGACGCTTCGATATCTACTTGGATGATAGACAAAGACTTGTTGTTGACGACTATGCCCACAATCCTCATAAAATCTCGTCTCTTATGCAGACAGTAAGACCCCTCAAAGAAAGTATCTGTTACATATTCCAACCCCACGGCTTTGCCCCGACAAAAATGATGAAGAGAGAGTATAGTGAAACTTTTATAAAAAATCTTCGTGATTCAGACCATCTTATAATCCTGCCTATCTATTATGCAGGAGGCACTGTGAGGAAAGACATTTCGAGTGATGATCTCGCAGCAGAAATCAGGGTTAAAGCTAAGTCTGTTGAGGTTATTTCTGATAGGAAAGTCATTTTGGAGAGATTGAATGAGTGGAATAATTATGTTGTCTTTGGTGCACGAGATGATACCCTTGCTGATTTTGCAAAAGAGATAGCTGAAATGCTTACCAAGCGTACAGATGATAGAGAAAGTCTGAATAAGGTATTATAGTTTTATGAATGTCCTTCTCATCAATCCCAACAGATATAAGTCTCCGCCAGTACCTCCGATAGGACTTGAATACATAGCTTCATGTCTTGAGAAGGAAGGGCATAAAGCTGAAATTATTGATCTCTGTTTCTCTGAGGATTTATATAAAAACATAGATAATGCAATGGTATCCGTTAGTCCTGATATCGTAGGAATAACAGTAAGAAATGTGGATACTGTTCTTTATCACACGAATGAATTCTTTCTTGATGAGATAAAAGATATTGTAAATCATGTGAAGTCAACGCATGGTCTCAAAGTTATTGTAGGTGGAACCGGTGTTTTGACAAACCCTGAAGGAATTCTTGACTATCTCGAAGCTGATTTTGCTATAGCAGGACCTGCTGAAAATGAGATTAATAAACTTCTGAGAGGCATTCAGAGTTCCGAAAATACAAAAAAGATTTATAAGGGGATTTACAGACCTGATTCATCATGTCCAAGAAGGCCTTTCAAGATAGATTATAAAAAATATTTTGATGCTGATGGAATTGCTGGTTTTGAAACTCACAAGGGATGTAGCTCTTCCTGTGTATATTGTCTTGAGGCAAATTCAAGAGTGTCATTCAAAAATGTTGAAGACGTTATAGACGAAATAAAAAGGTTTGTTGATATTGGGTACAATCATTTCCATCTCTGCGATTCAGAGTTCAATGAAAGCCTTGAGTATTCAGATGAATTCTGTACTGCGTTGAAAAACACAGGGTTAGATATCAAGTGGGCTGTGTACATGAAGCCTGCGAATTTCAATAGAAAGTTATTCAAGTTGTTGAAAGATACCGGGGTTTACCTCATCACGCTTACTGTGGATTCCTATCAGAAATGCCCTGAATACTGGTCAGATATAGAACGGTTTGTATTCAGTGCGAAATTATGGGGAATAAAAATAGCAGTAGATTTTCTCACGGGATTTCCTCATGAAAATGAGAATAACGTGTTAGAGCACCTTGATTTTGTTCGGAGAATCCAGCCTGACAGTGTGGGTATCAATACTTATATCAGGCTTTATAAATCGCTCAGAATAACACAGATGATTATGAATGATGAGAAATTGA
>JAOUJR010000174.1 GCA_029883145.1 Nitrospirota bacterium | reverse complement strand
AGATAACGAGGAAAAATTAATTCATGCAGCTGATAATGCTTTGTATGAAGCAAAAAAGAAAGGTCGTAACAGAATAGAGATGGCTTAAGAATGAACGATCATGCATTATGGAGAGAAGATACTGTGTCTTCTAAACTCTTGGTATCTTCCACATGAAGAACTTTCACGTCTGGCTCTATCCTTTTTATTAATCCAGACAAAACCTTTCCGGGTCCTGCTTCTATAAAGATTTCAATTCCGGAATCCGCAATAGCCCTTATAGAATCTTCCCATAAAAGAGGACTGTTAAGCTGATGGACAAGGGATTTCTTTATACTGTTAATGTCGTTGAGAAACATAGCGTCTGCATTGTTTACAACAGGAACGAGCGGGTTTTTAAATTCTATTTTATCGAGCAATTCTGCAAGTCTTCTTGACGCATCTGCCATCAATGTACAGTGAGACGGGACACTGACTGCAATGGGCAATGCCCTTTTGGCTCCTGCTTCTTTTGCACGTTTTATTGCTTCCTCAACTGCTTCTTTTTCACCTGAAATCACAATTTGACCCGGACAATTGTAGTTAGCAGGTGACGCATAACCTGACTCCAACGAAAGGCATATCTCGTCAACTTTATTCCTTTCTAATCCGAGTATCGCAGCCATAAGACCTTTGCCTTCCGGGACTGCTTCCTGCATAAACATCCCCCTTTTTTCAGTAAGCTTCACCGCATCTCTAAATGATAAAACATCTGCTGCAACAAGTGCTGAATATTCACCGAGGCTATGTCCTGCGACAACAGATGGGTTTATACCCTGTGATAACAACACCCTGTATATAGCTATGCTCACTGTGAGGATGCAGGGCTGAGTTCTAAAAGTCTTGTTCAGCTCTTCATCCGGGCCATTAAAAGACAAATTGGCAACATCATAACCAAGGGCATCTGATGCCTCATAAAATATCTTCCTCGCCTCATCAGAATGTTCATAGATCTCCTTTCCCATCCCCACGTATTGAGAACCCTGCCCAGGAAAAACGAATGCAATATTAGATTTTTCTATACTTGTCATCTATTCACCTATTTACCATTTCACCCATTCACCCACTCCCCGATTCACCCATCCCCCGCAATTCTTTAATCTTTTTTATAAACAACGGGATTATTTCATACAAGTCACCGACTATTCCATATGTTGCGACATTAAATATTGGCGCTTCAGGGTTTTTATTAATGGCGATAATAATATCTGATGACTGCATTCCTACAAGATGCTGCACAGCGCCGGAAATTCCGCATGCAAAATATATTTTGGGGCATACAGTTTTGCCAGTCTGGCCGACCTGATGGCTATACGAAATCCACCCTTCATCAACAGCAGCTCTTGAGGAGCCCACCGCGCCACCGAGAAGTCCTGCCAATTTCTCAAGAAGCTTGAAACCCTGGGGATTTCCAAGACCTCTGCCACCTGATATAATAATATCTGCTTCCTGCAAATTGACAAATATATCTGATATTTCCTTTACTGTTTCTACAACTTTTGTTCGTGTACTTATGCCATCAGGGTTAACCGGTATAATCTCACCTGTTCTCTTCTCATTATATTGTCCGCGCTTCATCACCCTTGGTCTCACTGTTGCCATTTGAGGTCTTTTATTCGGACAGAGGATAGTAGCCATAATATTTCCGCCGAATGCCGGTCTTATCTGGAGAAGGTTTCTGGTCTCTCTGTCAATTTCAAGAGAAGTACAATCAGCAGTAAGACCTGTCCCCAGTCGCGCAGCAACCCTCGGTATAAACGAACGGCCTATGGGTGTCGCTCCGGCAAGCACTATCTCGGGCTGGTGTTTTCTGATAAGTTGAATGAACAGCTGCGAATAAGGTTCATCGTTAAATTTTTCAAAGACAGGATCTGTTGAAAAATAAACCTTATCAGCACCCCATCTTATAAGTTCCTGTGCCTCTGATTCAGAAGCGCCGAATAAAACTGCTGAAAGCTCAGTAGTGAGTTCGTCTGCAAGTCTGTGACCGGCACCTAAAAGTTCATATGCAACAGACGCAACCTTGCCCTCTCTCTGTTCAGCAAATACCCATACCCCTTTAAACTTCTGGATGTCGAATTCGACAGGCTCTTCTTTCTCTATTTCACTAATCGCTCCCTCAGGACATGCACTTAAGCAGGCCATGCACACCTGGCAATTCTCATTAATAAAGGCTTTCCCCTCTCTTATCTCTATTGCATCAAATGGACATGAAGAGAGGCACTCTTCGCAGCCTGTACATTTCTCTATATTCATCATTACATACATTTCAGCTGCCTCAGTTCCTGAATCAATGCATCGATCTGTTCTTCTAGTGTTCCTTCGAGCATCTTTCTGCCAGTTTTCGCCTCAGGTGCAAAGATGTTCTTCACCTGGGTGGGTGAGCCTTTTAACCCTATCTTGTCTTCATCTGCTCCAATATCTGATGATGTCCACTTCTTTATCACTGCCTTTTTCGCAGCCATCTTTCCTTTCAAAGATGGCAATCTCGGTTCATTTAACTCTTTTACCACAGTCAAAAGCACGGGGATTGTTGATTCAACAATATCATATCCGCTTTCCATAAGCCTCTGTACCCTTATGTAATCTGCTCGAATATCTTCTATTTTTCTTATGTAAGAGATATGTGGAATATCCAGGAACTCAGCCATCTCAGGGCCTACCTGTGCAGTATCACCATCTATTGCCTGCTTTCCACAGATAATAATATCTGCACCAAGCTTTTCTGCAGCCTTTGAGAGCGTATACGATGTTGCCCATGTGTCAGAGCCTGCAAAAGCCCTGTCTGTGAGAAGTACCGCATCATCTGCACCCATAGACAAGGCATCTCGCAGGGCAGTCTCTGCCTGCGGAGGACCCATAGTGATTACAGTAACTTTACCGCCAACCTTTTCTTTTATCTGTAGAGCTGCCTCGATTGCATGCATGTCAAAGGGATTTATAATACTCGGTACACCTTCCCTTATGAGTGTATTGGTCTCAGGATTAATTTTTACTTCAGCAGTATCAGGAACCTGTTTTATACATACAACTATGTTCAAATTACCTAAACCTCCTGGAATGAGAGAAATATGGATTTATATGATTTTTTAAGAATAATGTTGGAAGATATTATACGATTTTAGTTTTATTGATGTAAAGAATGCCTTTTCGCTTCCGCACTTCTGAACTTCTGGCTATTGACTTTTGACTTTTGCTCTATTCCACTTGCCATGATAAATGTACCTGTCCTTTTTTTGCTAAGCCTAAAATCTGTATTCAGAAGACAGCTCTTGGACGATGTGTCGGAATTGGGAGATTTCTTTTTGGCGGTGAGGATTTGGGAAACGAGAAAGTGACGAAGGGATAGTTAGGCAACCTGGAGTTTCTTCTTCATTGGTTTAAGGATGTCTTTAAACATGCGCGATGCTTTAAACAGTTCGAGTATAAACACTTCCCATTTTATTAGTAGGTAACAGAAATCCCTGAGAGACACGCTGTTGCGAATGGAAATCTTTGATTCTGTGAGAAGAAGTTGAGTGCGGACTTGCAGGCGGACCAAATAACCTAAAAGGGAACCCGGTTCTCTTCTGCTGCATCATTACAATAAATAATAACCGCTCATAAGTTGTACAAATTGTGTCACCGATTGAAAGCCTCTAACTAATTTGATAATTAGAGGCTTTCTTTTGTGAAGCTACAGATTTTGAAGCCTTTGGCACTAACGCAATGATAGATGCAATATTAGCTCCATGGAAATCTCCACACAGTCTGCCACTGAGTACCGCTATTGCGCCGGAGGTGGCGTAGCCGGGGATGGTGGAGAATACATCGGCGGCGCATAGTCTTGGCCTGGGGGCGGAGGTGGCGGTATTTTCCTGATAGAACGAGTCCGCCTCACCATTCCCGGAATCAGGTTGCCCTTGGCATACATGCACTGCTGATATGCAATATCGTATCGACGCTGTGCCTCCCATCCATAAACCCGCGCAGATTCGGCGCCCGCTGCTGTCCCGAAAAAAAGTCCGGTCGCACCACCGATGGCTGCGCCAGTACCCACATCACCTGAGGCAGAGCCAATTGCCGCGCCAAGGCCCGCTCCAATGATCGTGCCCACGACAGCGCTTGTGACGGTATTCTGATTGACCGTTTCCTGAGGGGACTGTCCAATCTGCTGTGCTGCCCACTGTCTGCAGATGGCGTCCTCTGCCTGGAATACCTCAAAAGGTTTTTCAGGCGGTGGCAGCACCAACACACTGGGACCACTGGGGATGGTCGCACATCCACCCATCACCAGCAAAGCCAGAAATAAAAAGATGGTTATTTTTCGGCTCATCATGTCTTCACTCCTCCTCGTCTGGTGGAACTGGCGGAATAACTTTCAACCAGCCACCAGGACACTTTTTTATGTATGGATAGTAACCCTGAGGATTTTGACAGTAATACCAATAATACTGTTCCTCTGGCTGGACATATACCTGAGGCTGCTGTTGGATGACCGCGGGTGTTTCCGGATAGTATGGATAGTATGGATAGTATGGATAATAGTACGGATAGTATGGAGGACCCCACCACCAGGGCCCCCATCCACCCCATCCGGGCCCGATCCATATACCACCATGCCAGGAACTCCCACCATGATGACTACTCCCTCC